>JAGFXV010000264.1 GCA_017861475.1 Bacillota bacterium
GCTTATGGTTGGAGCGGTGAAGCAGTACCTAATATAGAAGCACGTCTGAATTCGCTGCGCATGAAAGTCCTGCCAGGACTTAGAATAAACTTTAAGCCATCCGAAGCCAATTTGGAGGAAGCTTTTACTTTCGGGATGGATTTTGGCAAAGCGATACTGGAAAAGAGACAGCCAAAGGCCAAAAAGAAATGGCGCTGTCTTGTTTGCGGTCAGGTCTTTGAGGGACCGGAACCCCCGGCAGTATGTCCGGCTTGTGGTGTTGGGGCGGAAAACTTCGTGGAAGAGCATATGGAAGATGAGTTCCGCAATGATACCGGTGACTCCTTCCTGATCGTCGGCGGTGGCATAGCAGCCCTTTCAGCGGCAGGGGCAATCCGCAAGCGAAACGAAACAGCTGACATAACCATTCTTTCCGAGGAGCCGGTCAAACCATATTACCGTCCTGCTTTATCGGATTATTTGAGTGAAGAACTTCAAGATAAAAAATTCTATGTATATAGCGATGAATGGTATCAGGAAAACCGGGTGGAAGTAAAAACCTCTTGCAAAGTGACTGCGATTGATACCAAAGCCAAGACAGTCACAATTGAAGATGGAGCGAATATATCATATAACAAGCTGATCATCGCAACCGGTGCCCGTAGTAATATCCCTCCCATACCGGGCGCTGAGCAGCAGGGAGTATATGCCTTGCGAAGCTATCAGGACGCCCAGGCGCTTAAAAAGGCCATTCAGACAGCCAAGAGTGCGGTTGTTATCGGCGGCGGGGTCTTGGGTCTGGAAGCAGTCTGGGAAATGATCTCTCAGGGTGTGGATGTATCAGTCATTGAAAACAATAACCGCATTATGCCGCGGCAGTTGGATGAAGATGCTTCTCTGCGCTTGCAGAAGTTGATGACTGAACGGGGCGTAAAGTTGTATCTTGGGGTTGGGACCGAGGAAATCAGCGGTGACGGAGAGGCCAGCGGGGTCAAGCTTAAAAATGGCCAGTGGCTTCCGGCTGATCTGGTGCTGCTGTCCACTGGGGTAAAACCTAATGTTGAACTGGCTCAAGCGGCTGGTATTAATGTCGATCGGGGTATCACGGTTGACAATGGGATGCGCACCAGCGCTTCGGATGTATTTGCGGCCGGAGATGTGGCTCAGATAGGTGACCGCCTGATTGGACTCTGGTCAGTATCCACCGATATGGGCAATGTAGCCGGAGCCAATGCTGCCGGGGACTGGCTTGAATACAAAGAGCCGATTATTTCAACCATGTTGGCTGCCTTTGATCATGAGATCTTTTCCATTGGAGATGTCAACCTGCCGGCTGAAAAGTGCCGTGTTACTGAAGTCTGGGATCCGGTCGAAGATTTTTACAAAAAGACTTACATGCAGGACGGCGTTTTAATGGGTGAGATCATTATCGCACCTAAAGTTAACACCGCCGAAGCTTTCCGTAGTTTAGGCAAAGATGGCAGCGGTAAAAAAAGAGTTACAAAATGGAAATGCCAGGTCTGCGGTTACATTCACGAAGGACCGCAACCGCCGGATGAATGCCCGGTTTGCGGAGCACCCAAGGAAAGATTCGAACCGATTGGTTAGATCTTTAGATATATTGTGACTTTTATGCCCGGCAGGAATATAGTAAACTGCCGGGTAGTTTATCATTTGTCGACCGATTGGAATCAAGGAGGACGGAACGTTATTTTTATTATTTTGCTGATTGGATTGCTGGCTGGCTGTCTGGGGGCTATTGTCGGACTGGGCGGCGGGGTGATCATGCTGCCGGGACTGCAGCTGCTGGCAGGCTTTGATCTGACCAAAGCCATAGGAACAACCCTGTTTGCTGTTATTTTTACGTCTATATCCGGTGCCCAGGGACATTACCGGGCTGGCAATGTGCGGTTGAAGAGTGGCGGTTACGCAGCTTTGGGCGGTTTGATTGGTGTTCTGTTAGGTTCTTATGTGTTTGCCAAATATCTCAGCAACAGTTTTACCATTCTTGAAATATCTCTGGGGATCTTCTTCCTTTTTACCGCCTATCGAATGGGAAGAGATACTTATCTGGAGTTTTCCGGTAAAAGAGGCACTATTGCTGTTGATGCGAATAAAAGCCAAAATGAATCGTTTGCTCCGTTGTTTGCTCTTGGTTTTTTTACTGGCTGCCTGACCGGTATGCTGGGTGTAGGGGGAGGATTTATTTTTACGCCGGGATTTATGCTTATCGGTGGACTATCACCTCAGGTCGCGGTCGGAACGACGATGCTGGCCATGTTGCCGATTTCTTTGAGCGGCGGATTGATAAAGTTGTATCAGGGTTTTGTGGACCTGCCGGCAGGGATCGTGCTGGGCCTTGGAACTGCTCTGGGGGCACAGGTTGGGGTATGGATTTCATCACGAATGAGTCCTATTTTATTAAAGGTAGTTTTTACAATATTATTCGCGATCCTGGCAGCAGATTATTTAATGCCGTATTTATTGGCCCTTAATTTTTAATCATGCTGGCTCAGATCGGGTATACTAACCCAAAACCAGTGTTTTGGATTAAATGGGTAAAAACTATTCAAAAGAAGCAATCCGCATTGGATTTTTCTATATTATTATTAAATGAATACTGGTAATTAATTACGGTATTAACTAATCCGATTGAAATTTTACAGTAATGGAGAATGATAAATGATCCCATTAAGAGACAGCACGCCAAGCAATACGTTTCCCTTTGTAACAGTATGTTTGATCATTATAAACCTGTTGATATTTTCATATGAAACGACTTTGGGCTCGAAGGAATTGGATGCACTTATTTATACTTTTGGCTTGGTCCCGAGTCATTATGTTAATTATAACGGGTCCTGGACTGGCTATCTGCCTTTCCTGAGCTCTACGTTTTTGCATGGCAGTTGGATGCATGTGATAGGTAATATGTGGGTTTTATGGCTCTTCGGGGATAATGTCGAAGATAAAATGGGCCGCGGACGTTTTCTGCTCTTTTATCTGTTGTGCGGCTTGATCGCCGGAATAGCACATTGCATTTTTAACCCGGCCTCGCAAGTGCCGGTGGTAGGTGCATCAGGAGCGGTTGCCGGAATTATGGGAGCCTACTTCTTAATGTTCAGGAGGGCAAAGGTTTTTACCTATATTCCGCCCATATTTTTGCTCAACATCCCCGCTTGGGTATACTTGGGCTTCTGGGCTTTATCGCAATTGTTTTATGGTACCTTTGGGACGGTTAGCCAGGGACAGATCGCTTTTTGGGCTCACGTAGGAGGATTTGCAGCGGGTATGATATTATATCGTTTCTTCCTGCGATCAAAAAATGAAATGCAAACAACATAATCATTAGCAATTAATAGACATAAAAAACTCACCATCATGTCGGTAGTCAAAGTGATGCGACAGACTGATGGTGAGTATCTTTTTATTTTGATTCCATTGTACTGGCGATCAAACTGGAGGTGTCAGGAATGGCCAAAGGATCAACTTCAGCCTGGAGGAAATAGATGGTATTTTCGATTCTTTCCTGACTGGCCTTAATTTCCCGCCAATGTCTTTCCTCTTCATAAAGATTCATGCAATCCTGCAGATCATTGGCCCGGCCTGTTTCAAGATAATGTTTGCAGGTACTGATGGAGTTGATTTGGTGGTAATTTTTATGAATATAGCTCTTGTCCAAAATAAACTGATACATATCCAGCAACCCCCGGGCCGTTTTTAATTTGGCTTGCGCCTCTTCGATATGCTCAACAAATTTCTCCACCAACTGCAAATGGTTTTCTTCCCAGTCTTGTAAAGTAGTTTTAAAACGTTCACAAGCCTTTTCATGTTCTCGGTAACGGATCAAATAAATCTTCATCCGACGGTTATATTCAGCACAGGCTTTCACGTATTCCAGCTGACG
>JAGFXV010000265.1 GCA_017861475.1 Bacillota bacterium
AAATCAGCTTCAAATCGGTAGCGGGCATTCCCATTTCAAGTGCTATGGCAATAACCATACGGTATAAAATTGCCCCCAAGATTACCGCGATCAAGCGCTGCAGCAGACTTTTTATCCCAAACAACACTTCACCGATGATAACGGAAGCCAGTCCAATGACGACCATGCCGACACCCATACTGATATCAGCAAAGCTCTGATATTGGGCAATAAAGGACCCGGATAAGGCAACCAGACTGTTGGACAGGGCCAGACCGATCAGTATTGTCTTATCAGTATTTACGCCCATCGCGCGCACCATCTGATCATTGTCACCGGTAGCCCGCAGAACCATACCGAATCGTGTCTGTAAAAACCAGAAGAGCAGTCCCAGAACGATCAGCAATACCAGGCTGGGGATAACGATGCCGGCGTATTGCTCCATGGCAGTCCCGGGAAAGAACCGAAACACAGTCATATTGTTGACCAGCGCAATATTAGCCCTTCCCCCCATGACCCGCAGGTTTACGGAATAAAGGGCCAGCATCATCAGGATACCGGCCAGCAATGGCTGTATTTTAAGTTTGGTATGCAGCAGGGCGGTGCACGAACCGGCCAGCCAACCAGCCAAAATAGCAAAAAAGATCCCTAAAAACGGATGCCCTAAACTGCAAAAAGTAGCGGAACAGGCAGCTCCCAAAACGAAGCTGCCGTCCACTGTTAGATCAGGCATATTGAGTGTTCGAAAAGAAATGAATACACCCAGGGCCATGATGGCATAAATAATTCCCAGTTCCATGGAACCCTGGAAAGCCAAAAAGGTCATTGATAAGACTCCTAAATATTATTTGGTGAAGATTTGTTTTGCTTCCTTCTTTACATCATCAGGGATTTTTACTCCGATAGCATCAGCGGTAGCTTGATTAATGTAGATGTCAATGTCGGTCATGGTCTTGACCGCAATGTCTCCAGGTTTTTTCCCGTTCAAAATCTCTGCAGCCATATTGGCGGTTTCTTGCCCCAGAACTGTATAGTTGATGCCAAAAGTAGCCAGGCCACCGTCTTTTACCATGGAATCAGCGCCCACGTAATAAGGTATTTTGGCTTTATTAGCTACCTGAGCCACAATCGGCATGGCGGAAGCGACGGTATTGTCTATGGGAGAGAACATAGCATCAACTTTGCCGGCCAATGAACTGGCAGCCTGCTGCGCTTCGGAAGAATTGGTTATGGTTGCTTCCACTACCGTCATGCCGTTTTTCTTGGCGTATTCTTTCAGATTATTAACCACGGAGATAGAGTTGGTTTCACTGGAGCTGTACAAAGCGCCAATGGTTTTAATATCCGGCGTGATGCGTTTGGCCAGTTCCATGATCTTTTCAGCAGAAACGGCATCTGATGTACCGGTCACATT
Source organism: Bacillota bacterium (assembly GCA_017861475.1). Classification (GTDB taxonomy): domain Bacteria; phylum Bacillota; class Syntrophomonadia; order Syntrophomonadales; family Syntrophomonadaceae; genus Syntrophomonas_B. The sequence goes on from JAGFXV010000265.1 coordinate 1,394, forward strand.
CTTACCCGGTTTTTCGAGATTGGTTACCAGACCTGAGCCGACCGGATCTGTACAAGCGGAGAATACAACCGGAATTGTACTGGTTTCACCTATGGCCGCCTGGGCGGAAGGTGTTGCAATGGCGATGATCATATCATATTTATTATTGGCAAACTTTTGACAGATGGTTTTTAGATTGGTTTGGTCACCCTGGGCATTTTGATAATCGATCACAATGTTTTCCCCGTCTTTAAATCCATCTTTCGCCAGTTGCGCGACACAGGCTTCCCTGATGGTATTGAGGGAGGGATGTTCAACGATCTGGACGATACCAATTTTCAGCTGCTTGTCAGCAGAAGGAGCAGCTTTATCCTTTTGGGCAGACGAACAACCTGTCACCGACAACAACAGCACAACCAATAATGAGACCATCAACACAAGAGACTTTTTCATTTGGATTCCTCCTTAAAATAAATAAAATAGTCCGTGTGCTCTTCCCTGTATGATTCCCTGTTCATCCGCGGTTATGAAGCGAGAATCCAGTGTACCTGCAAATGCCCATTAAAAAACACCTGTCCTGATTAAGGACAGGTGTTAAAACCTGCGGTACCACCTTACTTGATACGTGATTCGTATCCTCTTACAGAGTGCCGACACACCCTTAGCCCTGTAACGCTGGCTCTGCGTCGGAAGCTACTGAGGCAGTTGGCCTGTTCACGCCGCCCTCCGGGGCCCATTTGTCCACTCCATATCCTGCCGGATTCACACCATCTACGGCTCTCTTTGAGGCTGGTTTTGTGGTTTTACTTCCCCTTCAACAGTTATAAAAAGATATAACCACATGTTAAAAATATTGTCAAGTAACCGAAATTGAAAAACTACATTTAATATTTTTATTAACTGGCTTTTTTGAGTCCCTTTTCGGATGCTTTTTCATCTAAACGAATCCGTTTAAAATCTTTCGTTTCAGCAGCGATTACCCCGGACAACAGAAGCAGTGCGATCAAGTTGGGTACGGCCATGGCAGCATTAAATGCATCGGCAATATTCCACACCAGATCCAGTTTGGCTACGGCGCCAACATAAACCAATATACAGAAGGCAATCCGGTAAGGAAGAATACCCTTTTGTCCGACCAAATAGTAAAAACATTTTTCACCGTAGTAAGACCAGCCCAGTACGGTGGAATAGGCGAAAAACAGCAGCGCAACAGTTACAATTATGCTGCCGAACGGTATAAAATGCTGAAAGGATTGACTGGTCAGCGCGGAAGCGTCCGGCGCCGTAGGCAAAAAACCAGACAGACTGGCCATAACCAGTGACAGTCCAGTGATGGTGCAAACCACGATCGTATCCAGAAAGGTACCGGTCATGGATACCAGTCCCTGCCGGCAGGGATGGTCTGTTCTGGCAGCAGCGGCAGCAATCGGGGCAGAGCCCATCCCGGCCTCATTGGAAAACAAGCCGCGGGCCACGCCGTACCGAATGGTTGTCCCAATCAAAGCAGCGAAACCGGCTTTGGCGGAAAAAGCGGAAGTAAAGATGACTGCAAAAGCGGGTCCTAAAAGATTCAAATTGGTAAAAACAATGAAGAGTCCGCCCAGGATGTAAAATACCGCCATAAAGGGGACGATAATGCTCGACCAGCGGCCGATGCTTTGAACCCCGCCCAGAATGACGATAGCTGTAAAGACGGCCAGTACGAGACCGGTGATTACCGGGCTAATTCCGAAGGTGGCGGACATGTTGCCAGCTACAGAATTGGCCTGCACCAAATTGCCGATCCCGAAAGCGGCTACGGAGCCAAAGAAAGCAAACAATACGGCCATCCATTTCCAGCCCAGTCCTCGTTCAATATAAAACATCGGACCACCAGCCATTTCGCCTTTGGCATCCGTAACCCGGAATTTTATGGAAAGTACGGCTTCACCATATTTGGTAGCCATGCCGAACAAAGCAGTTATCCACATCCAGAATACTGCGCCTGGACCTCCCAAAACAAAAGCGGTGGCCACACCAACAATGTTGCCGGTACCAATGGTGGCTGCCAATGCAGTCATAAGTGCCGCAAAATGGGAAATGTCGCCTTCTGATTTGTGATCCTGCTGATTTGGCGAAAATGCCAGTTTTAAGGCATAACCTAAATGAGTGAACTGTATACCGCCCAAACGAAACGTCAGAAATATCCCTGTTCCTACCAATAAGATCAGCAGCCAGGGGCCCCACATAAAACTATCGACGGTGTTGACCAATGCAGAAAAAGCTTCCAAAGTATACCCTCCTCATTTTTCCGGATTTAAAAGGTTCTTCCAATAACAAGCAATCGGAGTAGCAATAGCCTACTGCAAATTACTAAAGCTAAATATAAACCTCAAAATAATTATAATCCGGTTAATTTCATAACCGATATTCTTCGACGTCAAACAATTATTTCCTGCAAAACATTGTAAATTTATTCATGAATACAAGAAACAACCTATGCTTGCTGGTATACCCCCGGCTCGATTTGCA
>JAGFXV010000024.1 GCA_017861475.1 Bacillota bacterium
GATGAAGATATAAATAGGCCAGGTCGGTCGGGTAAAAAACCGGTGAATAAAAACCACAGCAACCTTTGTCATCCTGCCGGGGACATTCGGCGCAGAGATCCACTTCGATATAGGTGCGCAAACCCAGATTATGAAAAATGAGATTGATTTCCTTGTCCATCGTTACATCCTTCCGGGATCATGCATGCATGAATTTGTTTGCAATTAGTTTCTACTATATATAATATATGAATTTATTTCATCCTGGATAAAAGCTTATAGCATTTTAGGCTTTGATTCAATCGTTAGGGGAGCCGATTTGCAATTTCGCCGTTTTATCGTTATCATTAAATTTAGGTTAAATTCCCCAATCCAGCAGGATCGGGGATTTGATCGCTTTTGAAAGCTGGCGGGGATGAAAGCATGGCAGACAAAAAATCACTTGGTATTTTGGGAGGAACCTTTGATCCCATCCATTACGGACACTTGCTGGCGGCTGAATGGGTAGGAGAAGCGTTCGGACTGGATGAACTGGTGTTTATCCCGGCTGCTCGTCCGCCCCATAAGGATCCGTCCGGCGTTATCAACGGTCAGCATCGCTACCGGATGGTGGCACTGGCCATCGAGGATAACCCTGCTTTTTCAGTATCTTCCCTGGAGCTTGAGCGCAGCGGTTATTCCTATACGATTGATACGATCAGGCATTATCTGCAATCTGATCCGCAGCTTGATATCCGCTTTATCATGGGGGTCGACGCGCTGCAATTGATCTATACCTGGAAAGATGTTGCGCAGTTGATCGGATTATGCAGATTTATTGTGGTGACTCGTCCCGGCTATGAACTGGACCGGGCCGACCCGGTATTTGCGACCGTACCGGAAGAGCTTTGGGACAGGATAGAATTGTTCTCCATACCGGGACTGGAGATATCTTCTTCGGAAATCCGCCGCCGGGCAGCCGCCGGCCGATCGATTCGTTATCTGCTGCCGCCGGCCGTGGCTGACTATATTGAAAAGAATCATTTATACAGGAATGAAACCAATGATCAACATGACTGAGAATGAGATTGTGGCCATTTTAGAGCGCCGCTTGTCGGAGCACCGTTTTCAGCACAGTCTGGCGGTTGCACAGGCGGCCAGGGAACTGGCGCAAATATTTGGTGAAGATACCGATCTGGCATATAAAACGGGTCTTTTGCATGACTATGCCAAAGGTATCCCTGCCCCTGAGCTGATTGCCATTGCCAATGACCATGACCTTATTGAAAATGAAATTGAAAAAAAGGTGCCAGATCTGCTGCATGCTCCGGTGGGAGCCTGGCAGTTGCGGATCGAACTGGGGATCGAAGATCCTGCCGTCTTGGAAGCCGTAAAGGTGCACACCATGGGTTCGCTTCAAATGTCCAAATTGGATAAAATCATTTTCCTGGCTGATATGATTGAGCCGGGCCGTGATTATCCGGGACAGCAGCGTTTGGATTGTCTGGCCAGACGTGATCTCGACCAGGCCATGCTGTATGGATTGGATGCAACCATCCGTTATTGCTTGGATCAAGGCAGAATCCTGCATCCCCGCACCATAATGGTCAGAAATCATTTTTTGGAAATGATTAACGATACAAATCAAATCACCGAACAATAATAAATAAGGATTTAGGAGGGCTGTTTTTGGAAAAAGAGGAGCGTTATGCACGGCTGATTGCTGAAGCCGCACTGGAAGAAAATGCACTGGATATGGTTGTTTTGAATGTCCATGAACTAACCATCATAGCAGATTACTTTATTATTTGTAACGGCAGAAGCACCGTCCAGATCAGGAGTATTGCCGAAAATGTGGAAAAGGTCATGCAGGAAAAAGAAGGGGTGCTCCCCTTGCGGCGGGACGGCCTGGACCAGGGCAAATGGGTCATCCTCGATTATGGCTCCGTGATCGTGCATATCTTCCGTCAGGAAGAAAGGGATTATTACAAGCTGGAAAAACTGTGGGGAGATGCCCCGGAAATAACGGTCACCCCGGAAATGCAGTTATAAACGGGCGATCCACACATGCCTTGAAATGAATGATGTATTGTTCAACATTACCATCTCTGCTGGAAAACCAAAACGCAGGTATACAGTATTTATGATGCGGTTTGCTTGCGCAAGCCTGGCGGGATGAATATACTAAAGAAGTAAAAATCATATGAATTGGACGCAGATGTCCATGGTATGCTAACGATAAGGGTATGCCATGGGCATTTTTTTAAAGGCAGGTGATGAGGATGTGACGCGAGCAAATATTATTATCGGAGATGGCAACAGCAACAACCGACGGCGGCTGAAAGATTTACTTACCCGGGCCGGATATTTGGTTGAGGCGGAAGCTACCAATGCTCCGGAACTGCTGCGAAAAACCCGTAATATGTACCCTGATCTGGTGGTTATGGATGCTGGCCTTGAAGGCGGCAGTGTTGCTGAGATTGCCGGTATTATTCAGGGAGACGATATCAGCAATGTCCTGGTTTTGGCCCAGGGCAGCAAAGGCTGGGTGCCGGAGGATATCGCGCAGATCCAGAAGCCGTATACCGAAGAAACCATACTGTCGGTCATAGAAGTAATTCTGGTTTATCAAAACCGTTTGGCCTCATCCCGGCAGGAAGTTACGGCCTTGAAAGAGAGCCTGCAAAGCCGGAAGAGTGTCGAACAGGCCAAGGGCATACTAATGAAACAGTTGGGGATTGACGAAGCTGAGGCCTATCGCACCATGCAAAAAGAAAGCATGAATCGCAGCATGTCCATGAAGGATCTTGCCCGGGCGATCATCGCGGCTTACAAAGATAATGATTGATAAAGGAGTGAGTGTAAATGAGTGATAAAAAGAAATTGGAATTGATGAAAAAAATCAAGGATAATGATGTGAGATTTCTGAGACTGCAGTTTACCGATATTGCCGGAGTTATGAAAAATCTGGCCGTGCCGTTCAGTCAGGTGGAAAAGGTCCTGGATGGTGAGATCATGTTTGACGGTTCTTCTATCAATGGGTTTGCTGATATTTCCGAATCGGATATGTATCTGGTGCCGGATATGGATACTTTTGTGATATTTCCCTGGCGTTCTGCCAACGGTAAAGTGGCCCGGTTGATCTGTGATATTTATCTGCCCGATGGCACACCTTTCCCCGGCTGTCCCCGTAACAATCTGAAGCGGGCGCTGAAGGAAGCCAATGATCTGGGCTATACCATGCATGTAGGTCCGGAAGCTGAATTCTTCTTATTCCTATCGGATGAAAAAGGCCATGCCACCACTCAGGTCCAGGATGAGGCCGGTTATTTCGATCTGGCTCCGATCGATCTGGGAGAAAATGCCCGTCGGGATATGGATACTACGCTGGAAGAGATGGGATTTGAGATCGAGGCATCGCATCATGAGGTAGCGCCCGGACAGCACGAAATCGATTTTAAATACGGAGATGCCTTGCATGTGGCCGATGCCATCATGACCTTTAAACTGGTAGTACGCTCCATTGCCCAGCGCCATGGTTTGCATGCTTCCTTCATGCCCAAACCGATTTTTGGTATAAACGGCTCGGGTATGCATACTCACCAGTCCTTGTTCAAGGATGGCCAGAATGCTTTTTATGATCCCAATGGCCCGGATCAGCTGAGTGAAACGGCCAGATATTATATGGGCGGCATATTGAAACATGCCCGTTCTTTTGCAGCCATCACCAATCCAACCGTAAATTCTTACAAAAGACTGGTTCCCGGTTATGAAGCCCCGGTCAATATTGCCTGGTCCGGCGCCAACCGCAGTTGTCTGGTAAGGATTCCGGCTAAAAGAGGAGCCAGCACTCGTGTCGAAGTGCGCAACCCGGATCCAACCTGCAACCCCTATCTGGCCCTGGCAGTGATGCTCAAAGCAGGTATGGACGGGATCAAAAACAAGATTGAGCCACCCGCGGCAGTCGATCGCAACATCTACAAAATGGATGACGAGGAGCGTGCTGCGCTGGGGATCGGCAGTCTGCCCGGCAACCTGTTGGAAGCGTTGGTTGAACTGGAGAAGAGTGAATTGATCAAAGGGGCTTTGGGAAACCATATATATGAAAAGTTCCGTCAAGGCAAGCTGGATGAATGGAACGAATACAACATTCAGGTTACTCCCTGGGAAGTGAGCAGCTATCTCACCAAGTTCTAGGCATTGTATACATTATATCTGCTCTGCACGTCTTGCATACAAGACGTGCAGCGTTTAAAATTACCGTGATGGATGCAATGGAGTGTCCTCCTTGGGGTGTACTCAATATTTACTTATGGACAATGGGGTCCTCGCACTTGCCAGTGTTGAGGACCTTTTCATGTCTGTATAAAAATACATTTAGGGGAAAAAATCTCCAATGAAGAATGTCAGGAATAAATTTATATAATGACGACCAATGAGGGTGGTAATATGAAAAACTATGGGTTGCCAGGCAAACAGGGACTATACGATCCGGCTTTCGAGCATGATGCATGCGGGATGGGATTTGTAGCCCATATCAAGGGAGAAAAATCTCATCAGATCATAGATGACGCTTTGACCGTTTTGGAGAATCTTAGTCACCGAGGTGCCAGCGGTGCAGATGAAAACACCGGTGACGGAGCCGGCATCATGCTGCAGATCCCCCATGATTTCTTTCAACGGGAATGCAGCGTGCTGGGCTTTGATTTGCCGGAAGCAGGCAGTTACGGGGTGGGCATGATATTTGCCCATCGTTATGTTGATTTCAGAAATACACAGATGGCAGCCTTTGAACAGATCGTGGAAGAAGAAGGGCAGCGGATCCTGGGCTGGAGAGAAGTCCCTATTGACAAGTCCGGCATCGGGGCTAGTGCCCAATCCGTTATGCCTCGTTTCATCCAGGTTTTTATTGCCAGAGATGAGGGATTGTCTGATGATATGGATTTTGAAAGAAAGCTCTACATCATTCGTAAAAGGGCGGAAAAAATCATTATTCCCATGTGCGAGGACAAGGGAGGCTCATTTTATATTGCCAGTCTTTCGTCGAAAACCATTGTCTATAAAGGGATGCTAACGGCTGAGCAGCTGCGCAGCTTTTACCTGGATTTGTCCGATCTGGATTTTGAATCTGCTTTGGCCATGGTGCATTCAAGGTTCAGCACCAATACTTTCCCCAGCTGGGAAAGAGCGCATCCCAACCGTTATATCGTCCACAACGGTGAAATCAACACGGTGCGCGGCAACGTCAACTGGATGAAGGCGCGCCAGAAGGTGATCGACTCACCGCTTTTTGAAGACATCACCAAGGTATATCCGATCATTGATGAGAGCGGAAGTGATTCCGCCATGTTTGACAACTGTCTGGAATTTCTCTGCCTTACCGGACGGTCGCTGCCCCACGGTGTAATGATGATGATCCCGGAACCATGGGAAGCCAATCATCTTATGGCTGCAGAGAGAAAAGAATTCTATAAATTCAATAACTTTTTAATGGAACCCTGGGACGGACCTGCCGCGATCGGCTTTTCTGACGGGACGGTGATTGGTGCCGTTCTGGACCGCAACGGTCTGCGGCCCGCCCGTTATTATGTAACCAAAGACGACCGGGTGATCCTGGCTTCAGAAGTAGGCGTAATCGACATCAATCAGGAGAACGTTGTCTACAAGGGGCGGCTCGAACCCGGCAAGATGCTGCTGATCGATACCCAGGCGCAAAGGATCATCAGCAATGATGAAATTAAAAGCGAGGTTGCCCGGCTGCATCCCTACCAGGAGTGGAATCAACAGCACATTGTAAATCTGGCTGATATTCCGGCTGCCCCTGTGGCAGAAGAAACTGATAAAACCGATCTGGTCGAGCAGCAGAAAGCCTTTGGCTATACGTTTGAAGATATTTATCAGACCATACAGCCTATGGCGGCTGAAGGTCACGACCCGGTCGGATCGATGGGGATGGACTCGCCGCTGGCAGTTCTTTCCGAGCAGCCGCAGATGCTTTACCTGTATTTTAAACAGCTTTTTGCCCAGGTCACCAATCCTCCCATCGATGGGATCAGGGAAGAAATCGTGACCTCAAGCAGTCTGCCGCTGGGCAGTACCGGGAACCTGCTGGATCCCAACCGCTGCAAGGCGGCCTGTATTTATCTGGAACATCCGATCCTTTCGAACGAACAGCTTCATAACCTGAAGTATTTGCATAATGACCGCTTCAAGTCGGCTACGATTTCCATCCTGTATAAGGCTTCGGAAGGTGCCAGAGCCATGAACCGGGCATTGGAACGTATTTTCCGCGAAGCGGATCAGGCCATCGCCGGCGGTGTCAATATCGTGATCCTTTCCGATCGGGGCGTTAATGAAACGCTGGCTCCGATTCCGGCTTTGCTGGCTTCGTCCGGTTTGCATCATCATCTGACCAGAAAAGAGATCCGCACCAAAGTGGGCATCGTGTTGGAATCAGGTGAGCCACGCGAGGTGCATCACTTTTGTACACTGGTTGGTTACGGTGTTACGGCCATCAATCCTTATCTGGCCTTTGATACCATCCGCCAGCTTGGTGAACAGGACGCGCTGGGAGATCTTAGCTTTGAAGATGCGCAAAAGAATTTCATCAAAGCATCCGTTAAAGGCATGATGAAAGTAATCAGTAAAATGGGCATTTCAACCATGCGGGGCTATCATGGCGCGCAGGTATTTGAAGCCGTGGGACTGAAGCGGGAACTGGTGGATAAGTATTTTACCATGACCCCTTCCCGCCTGGAAGGGATCGGACTGGAGGAAATCGCCCGGGAAAGCAGGATGCGTCACGATAGTGCCTTCAATAGAAATGATCCGGGACGGGAGACGCTGGAGACCGGCGGCTATTTTCAGTGCAAGGAAAATGGAGAAATCCATCTTTATCATCCAGAAACGATCTATTTGCTGCAGCGTGCCTGCCGGGAGGGTGACTATCAGCTTTTCAAGGAGTTTTCCCGCAAGATCAATGAGGAAAAAGTATATACGCTGAGAAATTTGCTGGAGTTCAATATCATCCCCGGTGATACCATCCCCATCGAAGAAGTTGAACCGGTGGATTCGATTGTTAGAAGGTTTAAGACGGGTGCCATGTCCTATGGCTCCATCAGCAAGGAAGCGCATGAATGTCTCGCCATCGCCATGAACCGGTTGGGCGGTAAAAGCAACAGCGGGGAGGGTGGAGAAGACCCTGACCGTTACAAGAAAGATAAAAAGGGAGATTCCAGGAGCAGTGCCATCAAACAGGTTGCCTCAGGACGTTTCGGAGTGACCAGCAACTATCTGGTGCATGCTACGGAAATTCAGATAAAAATGGCGCAGGGCGCCAAACCGGGTGAGGGTGGTCAACTGCCCGGCGAAAAAGTATACCCGGCCATTGCCAAGGTCAGGCACTCAACGCCCGGCGTAGATTTGATTTCTCCGCCGCCCCACCATGATATTTATTCAATTGAAGATCTGGGAGAACTGATCCACGATTTGAAAAATGCCAACCGGGATGCCGGCATTAGCGTAAAACTGGTATCTGAAGTGGGTGTCGGGACAATTGCGGCCGGGGTTGCCAAAGGCAAGGCTGATGTCATTCTGATCAGCGGTTATGACGGCGGGACAGGTGCAGCGCCCCGGACCAGCATCAGGAATGCCGGCCTCCCCTGGGAACTTGGTCTGGCGGAAACACACCAGACATTAGTCCTTAACCGCTTGAGGGACCGGGTCACCCTGGAGACCGACGGCAAACTGATGTCAGGTCGCGATGTGGTGATTGCCGCCATGCTGGGAGCAGAGGAATTTGGCTTTGCTACTACTCCGCTCATTACATTGGGTTGTGTGATGATGCGGGTTTGTGACCTGAATACCTGCCCGGTAGGGATAGCGACCCAGAATGAAAAACTGCGTAAAAATTTCGTTGGTCAACCCGAACATGTGGAGAACTTTATGCGCTTTGTGGCCCAGGAAATGCGGGAGATCATGGCCCGATTGGGTTTTAGGACCGTAAAAGAAATGGTCGGTCGCACCGACAAGCTGAAAAATAAAGACATCAAGCACTGGAAGGCTTCTCATTTGGATCTTTCGCCGATCCTGTATCAGCCGTATGCCGGTTCAAATGTAGGCCGCAGTAAAATGCTGCCCCAGAACCATCTGCTGGAGAAATCACTGGATGCCCGCAAGCTGTTGCGGATGTGCAAGCCGGCGCTGGAAAAAGAGAAGCCGATCCGGGCGAAGTTGAAGATAAACAATGTGGACCGGGTGGTAGGAACCATGACCGGCAGTGAGATAACCAAAAAATACGGGGAAAATGGACTGCCCGATGATACCATAAAACTTACCTTTGTGGGGTCAGCCGGCCAGAGTTTCGGCGCTTTTACCCCCCGGGGCATGACCTTGGAACTGGAAGGGGATGCCAATGATTATATCGGCAAAGGTTTGTCGGGCAGCAAGATCATCGTTTATCCTCCCCGGGGATCAGGATTGGAACCGGATAAAAATATCCTGGTCGGCAATGTTGCGTTCTATGGCGCTACTTCCGGAGAAGCTTATATCAACGGGATTGCCGGGGAAAGATTCTGTGTGAGGAACAGCGGGATCCATGCCGTAGTGGAAGGCGTCGGCGAACATGGCTGCGAATACATGACCGGTGGGAAAGTCGTTATTCTTGGTGATACCAGTCGTAATTTTGCGGCGGGCATGTCAGGCGGCATCGCCTATGTGCTTGATTTCAATGAGGCACACTGTAATAAAGCCATGGTACTTCTGGAGAAACTTGAATCTCCGGAAGAAATAGATGAAGTCAAAATGATGATCCGCAATCATGTAAATTATACGGCAAGTCCGCTGGGACAGAAGGTACTTGAAGATTGGGAAAATTACCTGCCCCGCTTTACAAAAGTAATACCGACCGTGTATAAAAACATTTTGCAGGATATGGCCCTAAATCTTCCCAAACCAAAGAAAAAACCGACGGCAAAGTCGGCAACAGGTTGGCAGGCAGACAGGCAGAAAAGGAATTAAGGTGGGCGTTAGTTATGGGAAAAGCAACTGGATTTATGGAATACCCCAGAGTTGAATCAGCCCAACGGGCTCCTGAAGAACGGATCAAGGATTGGAATGATATCAGGATGCCGCAGGATCAGATTGCGCTGCAAAAGCAAGGAGCCAGATGCATGAATTGCGGCATTCCTTTCTGTCACAGCGGCATCCTGTTAAACGGGATGACTTCCGGTTGTCCGCTGCATAATTTAATTCCCGAGTGGAATGATCTGGTTTACAAAGGACGCTGGAAGGAAGCTTACCAGAGACTGACCCGTACCAACCCGTTCCCGGAATTTACCGGCCGGGTATGTCCTGCACCCTGTGAAGGGGCCTGTACCGTTGGTTATCTTTGGGATGCAGTGACGATAAAAAGTATCGAATACGAAATTATCGAGATGGCTTTCTCGGAAGGATGGGTCAAACCGGTGCAGGGAATTCCCACCGGCTACAAAGTGGCGGTGGTGGGATCGGGTCCGGCCGGATTGGCCGCAGCCCATTATTTGAATGCGGTCGGCCATGATGTAACCGTTTTCGAACGTGACGACCGTCCCGGCGGTTTATTGGTTTACGGAATCCCCAACATGAAACTGGACAAAGCAGTTATTGCCAGACGAATTGAAGTGATGCAGGCGGCCGGGATCAAATTCGTGCTCAATACGGAAATCGGCACAGATTTGCCAGCCGATGATCTGACCGCCAACTTTGATGCAGTACTTTTGTGCGCCGGTGCAGGCAAGCCCAGACATCTGCAGGCGGAAGGCCATGATCTCAAGGGAGTTCACTTCGCGCTCGATTTTCTGAAGGGCGGTACCCGAAGTATTCTGGATGAAAATGAAGATGACAGCTTCTTTATCAATGCCCGCAATAAAAATGTGATCGTGATCGGCGGCGGAGATACCGGAACAGACTGTGTGGCCACCGCCATTCGTCAGAACTGCAAAAGTGTTTATCAGTTTGAAATCCAGCCGGAGCCCCCTGACCGGCGTATCAAACCATCCAACCCCTGGCCGGAATGGCCGCGTAAACAAAAAGTAGACTACGGCCAGGCAGAGGCCATCAGCATCAGCGGTGAAGATCCCCGTCATTATTTGCTCGCCACTAAAAAGATCGAGGGCGACAAGCAAGGCCGGGTACGGGCAGTGCATACCGTAGGGGTCAATTGGTTTAAAAATGCTTCCGGACGTCTGGAACCCATGGAAGTACCCGGCAGCGAAAAAGTATGGCCTGCCGATCTGGTACTGCTGGCTCTGGGTTTTGTCGGACCGGAAGATATACTGCCGGAAGAGAT
>JAGFXV010000266.1 GCA_017861475.1 Bacillota bacterium
GTCGGCAGAAGATTTGAATTTGGACAGCTATCCTGGTCATTTGGAATACCATCGCCATCCGAATCATCTGCAGTAATGGCAGCAGCTCTCACGTGTGTCGGGGGTAATGCAAATGTCACGAAAACTGCTAAACCGATAATTAAGAAAATGAGCCAGACACTACCAATTGTTTTTCTTGTTTTGTTACTTTTCATACATAGCCTCCTTTGATAAGTTGTTACTAAAAACTCCTTTTCCTTTTGCCAAATAAAAAACCGGGTTGCCTAACTTATTCTGGCAACCCGGCTATCTTATTCTTATTCTAAATGAAGACCCGTGGTGTTCCGTCCCAGCCTTTCGACTGGTTTGGCTTTATCAGAATTTTTATATACGATATTTTATTGTATATTTTTATTTTATACATATAATACGGCAATTCAAACATAGAAGTCAAGAAAATTATCATATATTAACGATAAATTTTATTAACTAAAGAAAATTCTGCTTGTTACAAACCAATGTAACCCCATCAAAGGGCCACTATAACACATTAGCCAGACAACTTTTTTGTTGGCATACAGGGCTTTCAGATCATTTTGCTACACCAACCCTGAACAGACCAAGCACCTTGGTTTTAAATGTGACCTTTCCATTCGCGACCTGCTCAGTCTCGATTGACTCCCAGTCCTCTGTAACATGGTTATAGATATAAGCTTTCACCTGATCCCTTTTGCCAAGAGCCAATAATCGGCGATAAGGAATTGTTATGGTGATGTCGCGGTTAAAGAAAGTTCTGTATGGCCCAAAATGAACAGCAGGTCCCACCGCCTGGGCATTCTTCATGTCAGGTGGTTTAAGCTGATGGGCAATGGCAATCTCTGTATTTTCCCAGAGACAGTCCATAGTATCTGCTGGATCATTAACAGGAACTGCTGTTTCTCTGGTAAAGCCTTCCGGTCGTTCAGGGTACGGATCAGCAGGGATTTCTATTTTCGCGCCATTGATGAGACTCAAGAATTTAGCCCGTACTATACCGCCTTCAAGCTTTGTTATTGTTTGAGAAACCCTGCTCCGCAGCTGAATATTTTGTGGATACAATCCAAACCGTTCCAGCGTTCCCCTCAGCACCACATAGTATGACGTGGCAAATTCTTCCGGTAAATTGGAATAGGAAGGTGCTACGGTTATGGTCGCAACTCTATCCGGACTGTTGCATTCAACCACCTTCCCTTCTGCGTCCTCACAGTGGGTGTAGTCAAATTTCTTTGCAAGTATATCTGCCTTGGGTGTCAAGGGGAGATTGTTTGTGAGCTTCATATTAAGGACGGTATCAAGATTGTCATAGTTCCAGTGACACGGAGCAATTATAATCTTATCTATGCCATCTTCCTTCATTGAAGCAATTGCTTCTCGTATGGTTAGAAAGATTCCTCCGTTTTCAGATGTTTTATTAATGCCGTATGCAAAGAAATTATCTGCTCTCAGGTCACTTTCAGCGCCACCTTTGGTGAATATAAGATTATACTGGCTGCCAAAAGTTTTTTGTAATTCCTTCTTCAAAGAAAGATAATTGAGATAGGCATTCTCGTGATAAACCTCCTTGCTCCAAGGATGGGCACTGCCAAATGACCCGGAAGTTTCACTCTTACCCCACGGCAGTCCTCTGGTGACATAGATAATGCCGATGATACTTCCTTCCGTGTAGGCCTCAATGAACGGTTTAAGATTGCGAATGTTCATGGTGTTAAACTCTGGGGTTCTGCCTACCTGGCGGGTTTGCTCAATGTGCATGCTGTCCAGTTTACCAATCTCGCACAAGCGCTCTTTTATATAATTACCAGTCATAAATTCATTGGCGTAGCGGTTATGATCGGTGGTCTCCCGCGCGAGCAGTAGTTTGGTAACGCCTTCATTCGTAAACTCCTCGGCAGCATCATCCATGCGCTTGGTATACCCGGGGATGGGCGTGTAAAATCCATAGCGGAGATCAATCCGTTCACCAAAAGCTTCATCCATCAGCTGTTCAAGATATTCATCCTGCGCAAGCACTGCCGGGTGCTGATCGTTGGGGTCAGCTGCTTCCAACGGCACTCCTAAATTTCCATAATAGCGGGTATAAATTGCCGGCATGGACTCTTTAAAATCATGAACTCCATTCGGCCAGGGATTATTAAAGGTGCCGATCTGAAACCATCCGTCCAGATAATCAGTGCCGTCTCTTGTATCAACCGGATACTTCTGCGCGGATGATTCAACAACATCCTTCAGCGGTGTAACGGGCGTTCCTGTCGGGATATCTGCAGGATTGACCGGCGGAATAGCTGGGTTCGGGCTTACATACTGGTCATTTTCAAATCTATAAACACCATAGGAGTCAAAAAAATTCTCTGCCCCCGGCTCAGAGAAAAGAATTAGCCACGGAATAAAGTTTTGATGCGACAGGTAGGGAAATTCCCCCACATGCCCGATTTTGCAGGGCTGGCCTTCATATTCAGTCCTGTCTCCTGTTTGAGCAAGGTCAGGGCTTGCCCAGGCATACCCAAAGTTATACCCTGCAGGCATACCCCAGCCAGTAATTACCACACCAATTTTTTCTATTTCCTGTGCATAAACAACACAGGGAATAAGCAATACACCAATAAGCACGATAGAAAGTTTTGATCTCATACGTCCTCCTGTTAAAAATGTTAACATTATATCAGTATTACATAGCGTATATTTTAAAACTAGAGAAGTGCTGCTGAATGAATAGATTATATTGAATGTATGAGGATTTTGAAACGCAAGATTCTAAAGTGCTCAGGTTTTCAGGCTTTCAGATCGTAAGCATCGAGTATGCGATACACGTGTCTGGGGACAAGGATGGAAATCAGGTGAGGGTAATTACTCTTTACAAAATAGTAATTCCGTATCAGATGGGTCTCAATAGCATAGCGCACAAACTCAAGGCCGCGCGGGCCGGTAGTATACATGTGCTCGGCAAGCATGAACCCCTGCTCCAGAGGCATGCTGCCTGACATTTTCATCGCTTCCGCAGCCCCGTCTTTGGTATAGCGCAGAGCATACTGTCGGACCAGCGGCGTCCGGTCACCTTCTGAGGTTTCAGGAAATAGCTCCATCTCATCAGCCACAAGGCTTCGCAGCTGCTCGCCTTTCTCTGTTCTTACCAGCACCCACTGATACATTTTTTCAATGTCCAGCGGTGCACCGGAATAGCCGACCGTGATATCCGTCAGGCTGTTACAATAATCAAAGCAGCAGCGGCAGCAATGGGTGAGAAGTTCCGCGCTTGAAATTTCCTTGGGCAGGCTGAAGAACGGCACCCGTTCCAGCGCGCCATCAATGTGGCGCAAATGAACGGTGAAATCCTGCATGAATTCATAATGCCTGACTGTCTCATGGGAGTGGGAAATTTTATTGAAAATGAAGCGAAAATTTTTCGGGTGGACGTTATCTGTGCAGGGGATGCCAATCACATACAGGTCCATATCCTTAATATAGGGGAAGCGGCGCTGAAACTCCCGCAGATTCTGGACATGGCAGGAAGCGCCAATTACCAGCAGCCGTTTTATTCCCTTACTGCAGGCTTTTTCAAGAGAGGAAAGGGTTTGTGCCAAAACCGGCTTGCTGCCGCCACTGGCTAAAATCTCTTCTGTTGTCCGGGCAAGCACCGGCACTGGCAAAAAGTAATCCTCTTTGCTCCGGTGCAAAGTTACCACGGCTTCAACAAGGCCCGTCTCAAATGCTTTTTTTGCAATGCTCGTTATAATGCCGGTAAATTGAATGTTGGGCAGCGGTTTTTTCATCCGTGCAACAAAACGCTTTGTGCTGATGCCGAAGAACATTTCATCAGAATTGTCCTGATACCGCTCCCGTCCAAATACTAACGATTCCTGCTCTGCTGACCAAGCCAACCGATGGTAAATACACAGCCCTGAATGGCCTCTTTTGCAGACCACTCTTTGACCATGCACAGGCCGCATAAGCTGCAGAGTTTTTCTTTTTTTAAATTTTTAGCTGTTTTTTTTACTTGAGTAATCATCATCTCCCCAGAAAGATTTATGGGAGAAGCTGCATAAGAACTGTAGTTAGCTCCGGGAATCTCCGGCTTTTGTTTTGCGACTCCAGAAGGTTTAAACTACAGCCCATGCTTGCTGAAGAAATCTCTGCTGCAATACTCGTCAGAGTTGAAACGTTCATTTGCCTTTTCATCCGTCAGCCAGGCTATTTCAACTCCATGCTGATCATTCGTTAAGATGTTTTCAACAAGAAATGGCGTCACCGTTTCCACGGTATCAGCAAGGCAGTTATAAACGGCTTTAACAGTTTCCAGTTCA
>JAGFXV010000025.1 GCA_017861475.1 Bacillota bacterium
ATCTATTCGCTCCAATCTGGTTTATGATCAGATTGCCAATGATAAAATCAGTTTACTGTTGGAAGAAATTCCTGATGCGGTCATTGCCATTAACAGTTCCGGAACCATTATGAACGCCAATCAAGAAACGGCATCTTTTATGGGATTGTCGCAGAGCCAGCTCAGAGGGCGGAACGTCAGTGAATTTTTGATTGGAGATTTGGATTATAGTAACCTTAGATCTTTTTCCCAAGGGTTTAATGTATTTAATGATGTTTCTGTGCGAGCTAAAGGCAAAATCTATAATATTGTTATGAAAAAAAGCATCATTGGCAATTACAACGGTAATCCTCTGATCCTTGTTACTTTTAAGAGAAAACAATTTAAAGCGATCACTGCGCCGTCACTAATACCAAATCAATATTACCAATTTGATGACTTGATCGGTGAAAGTAATGAAATGAAAAAGATTAAGAATATTGCTGCCAGAGCAGCTCAATCTACAGCCAATATCCTCATCCAGGGAGAAAGCGGGACCGGTAAAGAATTGGTGGCACAGGCAATTCATCAGGCCAGTCGCCCGCAGGGGCCTTTTATTGCCGTCAACTGTGGAGCTTTTACCAAAGAGTTGTTGCAGAGCGAGCTTTTCGGCTATGAAGAGGGAGCTTTTACGGGTGCCAAAAAAGGCGGCAAGCCTGGCAAATTTGAAATGGCTGATGGGGGAACTTTGTTTTTGGACGAGATAGGCGAAATGCCGCTTGATATGCAGGTCAGTTTGTTACGATGTCTGCAGGACAAAACAATTACCCGGGTAGGCGGAACTGAACTGAGAAAAATCAATTTACGAGTGGTCGCCGCCACCAATCAAAACCTTTATAAACAGGTGAAAGACGGAAACTTTAGAGAAGATCTCTATTACAGATTAAATGTTATTGAAATTACTATGCCGCCATTGAGGGAGCGATTGGCTGATTTGCAACTTATGGCCGAGACCCTGGTCAAACAGATTCAGGCTGATCACTGCAGCACGACCGAGATTGCCATATCTCCGGAAGTTCTCGAATGTCTCAAGTTATACAACTGGCCGGGAAATGTCAGAGAACTCAGAAATGTGATGGAAAGAGCAATTATTTATTCAGATGGAGAAGAGATCACACTGGAATGTCTGCCGGATCATATCCGGGAGGGTAAACCCCGCACGGAAGGCAACGATTTGCGCAAGGAATATGAAAAGATGGCGATCCTGGAAGTTCTCAACAAACACAAGGGCAATATCAGCAAGACAGCCGAAGAACTTGGCATGGCCAGATCAACCCTATATCAAAAGATTGAAAAGTTGAATATAACATATTAAATCTTTATACTTTCCTGACGATTGAGACCAACTTAATAAATAAAAGTATAATCGCGCATGCAACCAATCTGATTACATGCGCGATTTTTTATTTTAGATTTGTCGCTTAGAATAAAGTGATCGATTATCCAAAATACAAAACGATTGAAATAAATACAAAAGCCTGTCATAAATCCTGGAATTCATTTCTGCCCTTTCTTAAAATCATTCGATTAAAATGCCTGTTTTACTTCAACCATCGACGATCCCGGATAGAATCATAAAGACATTTTTATGTCTGGCATGCAATTTGCACTTCCCTGAGTCAGAATAACATTTTCAGCAGACAAAAGTGTTTGTCACTGCAAGGCAATTTTAGTTGCAGCAATAACTTTTTAGGGGGTAGCCATAAGTATGTCTAAAATCATTGCGTGCTACAAATGGGTAGCAGACGAAGCCGACATCAAAATCAATCCGGATCTGACGGTAGATCTCAAAAAGGCCAAAGGAAAAATCAGTGACTATGACCGGAATGCAATCGAAGCGGCAGTCCAAGCCGCCGGCAGTTTGGGCGGTAAAGCAGTTAGTCTGACCTTTGGCAATGCTTCCGCCAAGCAATCCTTGAAGGACGCTCTGTCCCGCGGTCCTGAAGAGGGATATTGGATCAATGCAGAAGAGGCAGCAACTGCTGATGGATCAATAACTGCAAAAGCCCTGGCCGCTGCGATAAACAAGATCGGTGATTATAGTTTGATCATCTGTGCAGAAGGGGCCAGTGATACTTATGCCCGTCAGACCGCACCACGCATAGGCGCAGCCTTAAACCTTCCGGTAATAACCTCAGTTGTTCAAATGACTTTCAACGGCAACAGCCTGACCGCGGTCAGAAAACTTGAAGACAGCACGGAAACGGTACAGACAGAATTACCGGCTGTTGTTGCAATTTTGCCGGAAGCCAATGAGCCTACTATTCCTGGTTTGAAAGCAGTTATGGCAGCCGGAAAGAAGCCCGTCACTGAATATACAGCAGCTGATTTGGGTATAGATTTTACCCCTAAAAATCAAGTTACTGCAGTCAAGGGTTATGTAATGAACCGCAAGAACATCATTTTCAACGAAGGCAGTACTGCTGATCAGGTGAAAGCACTGGCAGCCGCTTTAAGAAAGGAGTGTGTTCTGTAATGGCAGGCGTTTATATATATAGCGACAGAATGGATCTGGCTGCTGAACTGGTCGGTTTTGTAAAGGAAAACCAAAATAGCGCACAGGTTTTGTGTTTTACCCAAGCTGAAGCAGATCAGTTGACCTCCATTGGAGCAGACAAAGTTTGTTATCTGCAGGGTGACAGTCCGCTGGTTGAAAATTACGGACAAGCCATTGCTGAATATTTGAAACAAGCAAACGCAGAACTCTTTGTTGTGGGGGCAACCGCAAGAGGAAGAGATCTGGCCGCAAGAGTCGCTGGATATCTTGATTGTGCAATGGTAAGTGATGCTTCCAGTCTTAGTTTGGAGAGTGGAAAGCTGCGTGCGGAAAGAATGATGTATGGCGGAGCCGTTGTACAAAGCGAAGAAATAACCGGATTATGTGTTGTTACTGTGGCTGCAGGCAAATACCAACCGGTTACCGGCAGTGCTTCCGTTGAGACCGTTCAAGTTACTGCGGACAACAGAGTGAAATTGTTGGAAACAGCACCGATCGTCAAAGAAGGCGTTGACTTGAGACAGGCTTGCAACGTGGTTTGTGTCGGTCTTGGACTGGAAAAAGAAGAAGATTTAAAAATAGCCAGAGATCTGGCGGCCGCCATTGATGCTGAACTTGGCTGTACCAGAGGGGTCGCTGAAGAAAGACATTGGCTACCGGTGGAACAGTATATCGGCATATCCGGTGCTATTATCAAACCGCAGCTGTATATTTCCATGGGCGTATCCGGACAGGTGCAGCATGTCTTTGGTGTTCGTGATGCTAAAGTTATCGTTGCCATTGACAGCAATGAAAAAGCTCCTATTTTCCGCTCGGCCGATTTTGGCATCGTAGGCGACATGTATGAAATCGTACCTTTGCTGACCCAAGCCATAAAAGGCTGATTTTGTTCAAAAGTTAAAGTCTGTCCAAAGGGGAGAAAAAAATGAGTGAAACTGAAAAAATGGATGCAATAATCATCGGAGCCGGGCCGGCCGGCATTGCCTGCGCTTACACTCTGGCCAAGGCAGGTAAGGAAGTTTTGGTGATTGAAAGGGCAGAATCACCGGGGGCAAAAAACGTAACCGGAGGCAGGGTCTATAGTTATGCGCTGGAGATGGTAGAGGAGGGACTCACTTCCGAAGCTGCGCTTGAACGGAAAATTACCCATGAACAGATCATGATGCTGGATGGAGATCAAGCTATCAATATCGATTACCATAACCCTGCTTACAACAGTGAAGAGAAAACTGCTCAATCATACAGTATCTTACGGGCTCGATTTGATGAATGGTTTGCTGGCAAAGCCGAAGAAATGGGAGCAATGGTAGCCTGCGGCATAAAAGTTGATAAATTATTGAAGAAAGATGGAAAAATCGTCGGCGTGCTCGCGGGAGAAGATGAAATGTATGCCGATGTTGTGGTTGCGGCTGACGGAGTAAATTCCTTAATGGCCCAGAAAGCTGGACTTATCAAAGACATTCCGGCACATAACGTGGGCGTAGGGGTTAAAGAAGTAATAGAACTGCCGGCGAAAACGATCCGGGAACGATTTAATCTGCAAGAGGATGAAGGAGCTGCCCGCATGATCCTTGGCTGTACGGAAGGCATCCATGGCGGCGGATTCTTGTACACCAATCAGGACAGCATTTCGTTAGGCTGTGTATTCATGCCGGAAGAAGTTGCGGCGCATGGAAAATCCGTCCATGAAATATTTCAGAATCTCAAAATGCACCCCGCCATTTATCCATTAATTGCAGACGGTGAAACAGTAGAATATGGAGCTCATCTGGTCAGTGAAGAAGGATACCGCGGCATACCTAAAAAGCTGTATCGCGATGGTTTCTTGATGGTTGGCGATGCCGCCGGATTTGTAATCAATACCGGTTATTCCATCAGGGGTATCGATTTAGCTATTGTCAGCGGTGTGGCTGCAGCCAGAGCGATATTAACTGCGCCATCGATTGAACAAGTGGGTCCCGCCTATATGAAAGAACTGAACAATGCGGAACTTCTGCCTACCATGAAAGCAGTTGACGGATACACGGATCTGCTGTCCATTCCACGCATCTATACCAGTTATCCCCAAACGGCCCTGGGTGTGTTTGAAAAACTATTTACGGTCGATGGAAAGAAACCCGAGAGTGTCATTAAAGGGGTCAAAGCGGTGCTGAAAAGCAATGGATTATCTTATTGGCAGCTTTTTAAAGATGCTTTAAGGGGGTATAGATCAGTATGAGCATAAGCAGAATGGAAGCTCCGGAACTTCTAAGTTTAAATAGATTTAATGTAGACGAAGATGAGCCTCATATCGTGCTTGATAAGAATAATTGTTTACTATGCAAGGAAAAACCGTGTTTGGTTGTCTGTCCAGCAGTGTTATACAAGCTCAACAAAAATGGCGAAATGAGCTTTGACTATGCCGGTTGTCTGGAATGCGGCACTTGCCGGGTGATGTGCAGGAACAAGGGGATCGTTAAATGGGAATACCCACGGGGAACTTTTGGGGTCAGTTTCCGGCAGGGATAGAATTCCGTTTTTCAGCATTTAAAAAAGGGAGGGATGATAACGGTAATCAGCTGGTAAAAACCAAAACTAATCGATTGAAAAATTTGAGGAGGTATTTTTGTTATGTGGTATATGACTGAAGAAAGACAATTGATGCTCAACGTAGCCAAGGAATTTGTGGAAAAAGAAGTAAAACCGATGGCCATGGAAATCGAGAAAACCCATGAATTTCCCACCAAACTTTTTAAAAGAGCTGGCGAACTGGGATTCCTGGGCATAACAGTTCCCGAAGAATTTGGCGGACTGGGAGGAGACTTTACTACCCTTTGTTTAGTTTGTGAAGAAATCGCAAAGAGCATGCCGGTTCTGACCGTTGCCATGACTGCCCATAGCTGCCTGGCTGGTGGACTGATCAAAATGCTGGGAACTCCTGAGCAAAAGAATAAATATCTGACACCGGCTGCAACCGGAGATATTGTACTGGCTTGCGCTTCCACCGAAGGTGTTGGCGGTTCCAACCAGATTGAATATACGACCCGTGCAGTTCAGGATGGCGATGAGTGGGTAATCAATGGTTCCAAAGTGTTGATCAGCAATATTGGCGTTGCAGATGCCTATGTAATATTAGCAGTTACCGGTGAAAAAGTTGATCCCGTAACCAGATCGTTGATGCCGGAACTCCCGGACTTGAAATTGGCAAACACGAGCTCAAACTCGGATGGCATGGATCTGCGACCGGCAGCGTCTCATTCAGAAATTGCCGTGTTCCCAAAGATGCATTGATTGGACCTCTGCATGGCGGAATGATGGCCATGTTTGTCAGCGCCACTGATGAGTTCCTCAGCTGTGGACCGGTCGGGCTTGGAATGGCAGAAGCCTGCTATGAAATGGCTTTAAACTACAGTCTGGAAAGAGTGCAGTGCGGACAGAGCATGTTTGACCGCTTCCAGCTTACCCGCCATAAACTGGTCAAGATGTACACCGAGATTGAATCACTACGCGCCCTGGTTTATAGTTCAGCAGCCAAAAGAGATTCCGGCAATCCCAGTCTGGCTGAAGGCCGCATGCTGAAAGCGAAAGGTTATGAAGTATCTGAATATGTAGCCAATGAAGCCATTCAACTATTTGGTGGTGTTGGTACCATCGTTGATACCGGCCTGGAACGCTTCTGGCGCGATGCCAAAATGATGGCCATCGGTGGAGCTTCAGTGGAAGCTTTGAACGAACAGATCGCCATGATGATCAAAAATAAAATGGTTTAATTCTCATGCCGGGGTAGTTTAATGATTTAAAGGTTATCACGGTCGTGCCTGAGCTACCCTGACCAGAATGAATAAAAGACTGTCATCTATAAGTTTTTTACGCTGGGAGGGTTTCATATTGGAAAACAAGACAATGAAAGCATTGGTTTATCAGGCACCTCAAAACTATGGCCTAATGGACGTCCCGGTACCCCAAATTATTGACCCGACGGATGTTATCGGCAAAGTAACATTGGCAGCCATCTGTACAAGTGATATTCATATTGTGCATGGTGAAGTTGCCAGTGCTGTCGCCCCGAGGATTATCGGTCACGAGTTTTGCATTGAGATCGTGGAGATTGGAGCCGATGTTAAAACTGTCAAACCCGGAGATCGTTGTGTAGTTAAGCCTTCTGCTTCCTGTGGAGAATGCGTCATGTGCAAAATGGGTGTTCGCTCGGCCTGCTTAAAAGGTGGTATATTTGGAACCACTGTTGACGGATGTTTTGCCGAGTACATGAGAGTTCCTTTCGCCGATCAGAAGGGCGAACTTTACAAGATCCCGGAAGGACTGGATGAGGAATCTGTGATCCTTCTTCCCGATATGCTGGGGACAGCATATTATGCCTGAAAGATCTCAGAAATAAAACCAGGACAAACTGTAGCGGTGATCGGCGTGGGCCCGGTGGGACAAAGTACCTGTCTGCTGGCCAAGAAAGTTTTCGGAGCTAAAAAAGTAATCGCCATTGATATTCTGCCAAATCGAATCGATTTGGCATTAAAAGCAGGGGTTGCAGATGTTGGCATCAACCCTGCCACAGATGATATTGCCGCAATTATTAAAGAAGCAACCGGTGGTATGGGTGTTGATTGTACCATTGAGGGAGCTGGAGTAGCGCAAACCATGGCAATGGCAGCCGGCATTACCCGCGTAGGTGGGATTGTTTCGACCATTTCCATCTTCAACGAACAGTATGTAGGTATTCCCATGAACGAGATGCTGATCAAAGGACAAAAACTGCACTTTGGCATTCAGACTCAGGAAGGCGTACCCGAAATGATGAAAATGATACAGGACGGAAAAATCGACGCACGCTTTATTACTACACATCGTGCGCCGCTCAATGATATCATGAAAGGCTTTGAAGTCTTTGGCAATCGCCAGGATGGGTGCGTCAAATGGTTGGTTACACCTTATGAAAGATAACCCAATGAAACGAAACATGTAAAAATGACTACTGATAAAGCTGATTACATCATAGGTGAGATAAAAAGGGAGGTTATTTATAATGAAAAATCCAAGTTTTGTAATGACATCAGATGAAATGCAAGCCTTTAAAAATGGCGACTATATGAAGACCGGAGCCGTATTGGGCGGCTTTGAAGGTATCTATGTATCCTGGCAGACTGATCCCAAAGCAATCAAGAAAATATTACCCGCACCGTTGGACTTTTTCCTACCCATTGCTACTGCCTATGTTGCTAACGTTGCCAAACCCAACTATGCAGCTCCTTATCTGGAAGCAGGTATTGGCGTTCCCGCAATTTATGAGGGGGCCATGGGATTCTATTTTATTAATTTCCAACTCAAAGGCGAAGGTGCTGCCATGGGTACTTTCCTGGGACGTGAAAATGGTGGTATCCCGAAGAAATTTGCGGATGAATTGGTGTTAACCAGAGATGGCAACGCTGTCAAGGCTTATGTGGAACGCGACGGTGTTCGCCTGATTGACATCGATGCTGTGATTGGCGTATACAACACTCCCGATGCTGCCACTTTGTTTGCTCCTTATACTCCTGGCGCAGTTGCTGAGGGATGCAACTATTTATACAAATTTGATTTTGATCAGATGCCTGATGGAACAACAGCTTTTAGCAATCTAAGACTGCGACAGTCATTTTCGAAATCAACTGTTCATGAATTCTTGCCGGCAACCTGCAAAGTAAGTCTTCAGTCATCTGAAAATGATCCCTGGGCAGAACTGCCAATCGTAAAAGTACTGGGTGGAGGCTACACCAATCTTGATATGCACCTGGTTGGAGACCATACCATATGCCAGGTTGACATGGATGAACTGCCCAAACTCCTGAAAGGAAAATTTGACAAAGTATTTCTTGGCTAATATAAACAAAATTTGAATCGTATATAGATACTTTTGCAGGGTAACCCCTGATCAAATGAGCTATCCCCCAATGAAAGAGATAGCTCATTTGTTTAATAGCAATAGAGGAGATGAAATAAATGTATCCGTATGAGAAGAAATATGATCATGTCATAAAAGTGGAAAAAGAAAACCATATAGCGACCATTACTTTTGATTGTCAGCAAAATATGAACCGTTTGGGTGAACAGACCATTGATGAATTTACAGCAGCATTGGAAGACTGCCATTGGGATAAAGACGTTCGCGTTATTATTTTAAGAGGAACCGGTGATTGGTGTTTTGGCCCTGGTGATCTGCCGATCATTCAGACCAAATTAGCCAAGAGTTTGCCCGATGGCCGTGAGGTCATGTATGAAATCGCCAACATGATCAAGAAAATGTATACCATCTCCAAGCCGATCATTGGCGTAGCTGAAAGCGGTTGCATTGGTGGAGGCTGCAATCTGCTGCTGTCCAGTGATATCGTTATCGCTTCCGAAACTGCCTATTTCCTGCAAATCTTTGCTGACTATGCATTAAGTCCTGATACCGGTGGACTGTGGGCACTGCAGCGCCTGGTCGGACCGATGAAGGCGAAAGTTCTGGCCATGACTGCTGAACCTGTTCCTGCCAAGGCAGCAATGGAAATGGGGATGATCTACAAAGTAGCGCCTGATGCTTACGCTGAAGCGGTCGCGCTGGCTACCAAGATTGCCGCTAAATCTCCGGTTGGTATCAACCATATTAAACAAATCAGCAATCGTATGCATGATTACACCATGGAGACATATTTCCAGGTCGAAGGTGACTATCTGACACTGGGTGCTCTCAGCCAGGACTTTAAGGAAACCAACATTGCCGTTGCCCAACAAAGAAAACCCGAATATAAAGGTTATTAAAAAAATATAATTCTCCAAAAATATAGTCATGTTATCATATCTCTTATTTGCAGCTCGTCGCTTATACCGGCGGGCTGCTCTTAATTTTGTAGCATTTCTGAATACTTCATATATATATGATCGATTTTCCAAAATACAGTTCGAAGGATATTAATACAAACAAAACAACAAAAATATTTAAATGATTATTATTTGGCAAAGATAACCATAAGAATACGTGCTGAACCCCGACAATACGGCAACTAAAATTTATATTAAACAGTATGCATGATTGGCATGGATGTTGCACTTATAGGTTTACATAGATGACGGTCAAACAAATTAACGAAAAAAGGAGTCCGGTCAGTATGGTAGCGGAACGACCTAAAGTAATTGCAGTTTGCGGAAAGGGAGGAGTCGGCAAAACATCCATTTCAGCACTGATAACCAAAGTTTTGATCGCCGAAGGTAAAAAAAGAATTTTAGCGATCGATGCTGATCCAGCAGTTGGTTTTGCCAGTGCACTGGGAATTAAGGTTGGAAGAACAGTCACAGATATTCGCAATGAAGTCATTGAAAAAAGCAAGGTCGACCGATCTGACAAAAAAGCGATTCTGGCGAAAATTGATTATCAGGTTTTTGAAGCCATGATTGAAAAAGACGGATATGCTTTTTTGGCAATTGGGCGTCCGGAAACAGACGGTTGCTATTGCCGGGTCAATACGTATTTAAAAACGATCATTGAAGCCATGGTCCTGAATTTTGACTATGTAATTATTGATGGTGAAGCCGGGATCGAACAGGTAAACCGGAGGGTTATGGAAGAAGTAAGCCATCTGTTGCTTGTATCAGATTGCAGTTACAAAGGGATCAATGTCATAAAAACCATTAACGAGGTTGCTGCCAGCGGGGTTATGAAATATGAAAGAGCCGGAGTTCTGTTGAACCGATTAAAAGACGACAGAGAAACGGAACTGGTGGACCTGGAACCTTTGGAATTACTCGGCGCCATGTTGGATGATGACATGATCCGCAGCTTCGATATCCAGGACAGGCCGCTGTTGGAGCTCCCATTCAATCAGTCCTGCGAAAAAATTAAAGAAGTATTAATTAAATTTGATGTTCTCTAAGAAACGATAAATCGATTTAAGATCATTGGAAAAACCAACTAAAAAATGGGTGGTGTAAATTATATGGAAAAAATAAAAGAGCTTGCGTTTTTTGAGAAATTACTAAATACTCCCCAAAATTCGCTGGTAGACAAAGCGGTTAAAGAAGGAAGGATCCCTATTGCCTATAATTGTTATACTGCGCCTGAAGCGCTGCTTTCCGTAGGCAAAGCATTTCCGGTACGCCTGAGAGCACCGCAGACGACCAGCACAGAATTGGCAACTTTCTACATGTCACCATTTACCTGTTCTTATTCGCGCAGTATTCTGGAAGCTGCTTTGGATGACCAGTATGAATTTATACAAGGCATGGTATTTGCCGCCTGCTGCGTTCAGATCCAAAGAACTGCACACAACTACAAACTGCAGAAACTCAAAGGTGATGAGAAATTTGTTCATTATCTGATCGATGTTCCACGCAAAGAATTTGATGCATACGTACCAGCTTTGGTAGCTGATCTGAAAAAACTGGCAGGGCTTATGGAAACCACTTACGGCCTTGATATGAGTGAAGAAAATATTAGAAAAGCCATTCATGAGCAAAACGAGTTCAACAAGCTTTTGAAGGAAATATCTGATTTCAGAAAACTTGATAAACCTAAAATTACCGGTTCCGAATGGCATATGGTCTATACTGCATGCAAAACCGCACCCAAGGATATGCTGGTTGAACCTCTCAAGAAATTAAAGACTGCTCTGGAGAAACGGGAAGGCTTTGAGGCAAAGGCAAGACTTATGGTGATGGGTTCCATTTGTGACAATCCGGCTTACATCGAATTGATTGAAAGCCAGGGCTGTTTGGTGGTTGCAGACCGTTTCTGCTACGGTTCACTTCCCGGGATGGAAATGATCCCTGAAGAAGGCGATGTATTTACGAACCTGGCACTTTTCTATCTGGAATCCAACGAATGCCCAAGAATGATGGAAAAAATGGAATTCCGTGCGGAACGTGCAGAGAATTACCTTGAAGAATACAAGGCGGACGGGATCATCTTTGAAACCTTAAAGTTCTGTGATGTATGGGGATACGAAAAACTTAAAACCCTGAAGATCCTTGAAGACAAAGGCATACCTTGTGTAAGGATCGAAAGAGAATATGCTTTAAGCGGCGAAGGCCAAATGAAAACCAGAGTACAGGCCTTTATTGAAAGCATACAAAATAAGCAGCTGACTGAAAAGTTAGCTAAATAGGGGGCGAAAGTATGAGTGATATTACAAAGGGAATGCTCGCGCAAGCAATTCTTAACGATAGTATAAAAAACATGATGATGGAGCAGACCAAGGCAGGCATGGCCAAGTTTAAAAGTCCTGAATTCAAGGCTGCATGTATGAAAGCAGTTGCAGATCCGGCAGCGAGAGAGGCATTAATCAAGCAACTGATGGCTGATCCTTTAACTGCACCGGTCGCTTTTAAATTGTTCAGTCCTGAAGCGCAAGCTGCGATGAAAGCACAGTCCAAGAAAAAATCCAAGGGTAATGCAAAAGATCAGTGGGTGGATTTTAAATACTGGTTAAAATGCTGGAAGACTTGTATGCATCAGCCTGAAAGCAAAGAAGACAAGGCCAAAATGAAGCAAGCACAGATGGACTTCCCCTGGATGATCGACCTTATGAAAACAGTTTCCATGGGTAAAAGATACACAGAAGGCCGTACCGGCATTGCCCTGCAAATGAGTTGGAAAGCGATCATTCATCAGGCTGCCGCTACGATCGAACAACTGAATAATGTTTTCCTTGATCCGGAAAATACAGTCCTGGCACAGATCATGGTGCCGACTCAGATCTACAAAGCCATGGATCTACATCATTTTTGTGCTGAAACACCTGCCAACATCCTGATCATGATGGATCAGCACTGTCATGAAAAATATATCGATGAAGTGGTTAACCACGGTTTGCCGGATGATACCTGCAACTACGCATCCCAGACACCAGGGGTGGTTTTGGCCGGACATCTGCCCAATCCCGGAACTGCTTTAATTTGCTCGAATCTGCCCTGTGAAGCCGGATTCTCATCCTATGCCATTGTTGAACGCGAGTTGGGTATTCCCACTTATCGTCTGGATGTTCCTTATAACTTTAAGACAGAGGAAGATCGCGCAGCCTATGTAAAAGATATGTTTGGCATGATTGCCTTCCTGGAAGAAACAACCGGTCATAAAATGGACTGGGATAAACTGAGAAAAGTATGCGAAGATACCAACAAATTGGGCGAAATTGAACTGGAACGCTGGGAAATGAACCGTTCCGAAAATCCTCCGGTCTGTAATGATATGTTGTGGTTCCCGCATCTGTGCTTCTTCTCCATGGATGCAGGCCGTGCAGATGCCGTGCCTCTCTTTGAAGATCTGCAAAAATTAGGACGCAGAGCTTATATGAAGAAAGAATGTTCAGTAAAACCGATGAAGTACCGTGCGATTCTCTGGAATCCTCCGACCTTCGGATATACCTACTTCTGGAGTTGGATGGAAAGATGCTGGGGCATCGGGGTTGTCCAGGACATGGAAACCTATGGACCGGTTAATGTGATCGATACCACTTCTCCCGAGTCCATGCTGGAAGGTCTGGCTCTGCAGTGGTGTAACGCTGCCATGTCAAGACATACCCGCGGACCTGCTGAAAACTGGATGGGTGATGTGGCAAAATTGACTGAAATGTATCGCCCCGATTTCATTCTTAATCTGAACCATATGGGATGCAGAAGCAGTCTGGGTCTGACCGGAGCGATGAAAGAATGGGCCAACGAAAATGATATGCCGGTCTGCATCGTTGACTATAGCATGTATGACAGCCGTGTAGTTTCCAGACAGGGAATCAGAGATCAGATCAACAACTTCATGATGAACATTATGCATGCAGAACCGTTGGATCCGAGTCTCCTGGTATTTGACGACGACAATGCATGGTAGAAATTGATATGTAAAAGGAAGAGAAAAGGAAGGTATATATAATGAGTACGACATATGTATGCGGTTGTGACGTTGGTTCAACTTACGGCAAAGCAGTGATTATGGATTTGAACGGGAAAATCGTAGGAAGTTCCATCGTACGCAGCAAAATCGACCCGGAAGAAACCAGCAAGTTGGCCATTGCCGAAGCTACAAAAGGAATTGATGGCCTTAGTATGAACGACTTTGCTTACCTGGTGGGAACGGGTTACGGCCGGAACCGTGTACCCTTTGCCAATGAGAATATCAGCGAAATTAGCTGTCATGCAATGGGTGTTCATATTACCAATCCTGCCATTAAAACCATCGTCGATATCGGCGGACAGGACTTAAAAGGGATCACAATTGATGAAAATGGTTCGGTTAAACATTTTGCCATGAATGATAAATGTGCTGCCGGAACCGGTAGATTCTTTGAAGGAATGGCACGTGCATTTGAAGTTGATTTGCAGGAATTCTCGGATATGTCATTAAAAGCGAAAGAAATACTGCCGATCACTTCACAGTGCAGTGTTTTTGCCGAGACTGAAGTAATCAGTATGGTTGCCCAGAAAAAGAACCCAAATGATATTGCCGCTGGCATTCAGGCATCTGTTGCCAAAAGATGTTTCACAATGCTGAAGAGCGCAGGGATAGAGCGGGAAGTGACTATGACTGGCGGGTGTGCTAAAAACAAAGGATTAAAGAATGCTTTGGAAAAAATACTGAAGTTTGAAATCACAGAATTAAGCACAGATCCTCAGTTGATGGGAGCTCTTGGCGCATGTGAATTTGCCCGTAAAAAAGCATTGGTTGCCAAGGCTGGGTAGCATGATCGTTTTTCAATATTTATTTATATCTGTATAAAAGAGGAGGAAAAACAATGATTAAAAAGTTATTGCCCATTGCCGGGATTGTATTTATTGCAACTATCTTAGCGGTTAAAACGGATTGGGATGAAAAATTAACCGATGAAATCGAACCTTTACTCATGACCGCTGCCAAGATAAAGGCAACGCTGAATGGCTTATCCTAGTTTTATGGAGAGGAAGTGCAACTGAAATGGAAAAAGCAGCAAAATTAGCCAAACTGGGCAAAGGTGTTTTAACGCTGGCTGGCGTAGCTGGTATCGCATTATTTACCGTCTACTGGTTTGATTTGGATGACGCGCTGATCAAAAAAGTGGAACCAAAACTGAAGGCCAAGGCAGAAGCATATCAGGCACAGAAAGCTGCTGCTGCAGCTGCAGCCGCCGCACAGGAATAGGAGAAGGTGATCCATCATGTTTGATGCTTATTTAGATCAAGTAAAGACCATATTAAATGCCGAGGATATCCGGGAAAAAACCAACGTTTACACATGTAATAAAAACAAGGCCTGGCCGCGCACCGAGCGCCAAATTATTTTGAACAATGAAACTGCCGTTGAGCTTGGGCATCCCAGTACAGAATCGGTGTCATTCTTACTATGGACCGAGTCTGCAGATAAAATTAAAGATAATAATATAACCATCATTGGACCAGATTTGGATCAAACCAACGCAGAACGGATACCCTACGGCAAAATCGTTTTGGTAAAGACGACTGGTTTTGATAAAGATAATGCCTACAAGCGTTTTGAAAAGATGGATCATTTAAAATTTAAATCAGAGTTAGAGGGATTTATGTTGCGCTCGGTGCCACAGGATTACAAGGAATGGAGTCGGGTCAGCAAAAAGGCTATAAAATCCGGTTTCAATTTAAAAGTTTTGGGCGGAGAACTGATTAGAGATCTAAAGACCCTTGATTTTGTAGAAGCTGTAGAAATAATCTTTATTACTTCCAGCAAGGAAGATGTAGCAAAGTTCAAGCAAATTGGAGAAATTGTCAGTAAGGCTACCATGGCAATGAACAAAATGTTTGAAGATCTGGAATTTGATTGTGAACATTGCACGTTTAGAGAAGTATGCGATGAAATCGATGGCATGAAGGGCATGCACAAAAAAGCAATGGCAGGTTGAGGTAAAAGGAGTGGCAAAATGCAGAAAGAGACAATGAAAGCTCTGGTATATCGCGGACCAGGACAATATCAACTGGAAGACGTAGCCATACCGCAAATAATTGAACCAACTGATGTTATAGGCAGAGTAACACTTTCAACCATCTGCAGCAGCGATGTTCATGTATTGGAAGGTCACATGAATAACGTCTCTCTTCCCAAGATCATAGGCCATGAATTTTGCGCGGAAATTGTTGAGGTTGGTTCAGATGTTAAAGAATTAAAAGTAGGGGATCGTGTACAGGTAATGCCCGGTATTTATTGCGGAAGCTGTAAATTCTGCAAGGCCGGGGTAGCAATCATGTGTGAGCATAAAGATGCCGGCGTTCTTGGTGCAAATGGCGTTGACGGCTGCCAGGCCGAATATGTAAGAGTACCAATGGCAGATAAATTCTGCATTAAAATCCCGGATGGCATGGAGGATGAAGATATTCTTTTATTGGGTGATATGATGGGTACCGCCCGCTACGGACTTGAAAACGCATCCTTTAAAGCAGGAC
>JAGFXV010000267.1 GCA_017861475.1 Bacillota bacterium
CGGTTGCAAGCCAGGAACTGGGCGGCAAATGCTTCGTTCAGTTCCCATATATCAATGTCCTCTTTTTTCATCCCGGCGATTTTCAAAACACGTTGTACGGCAGGAACTACTCCGATACCCATAATACTTGGATCAACGGAAGCCGATGCGGTAGCTACAATGCGGGCCAGCGGTTTGATCCCCAGTTCTGCAGCCTTGTCCCCTCCCATCAGGATAGCCGCGCAGGCAGCATCATTGATGCCGGAAGCATTGCCGGCAGTTACGGTCCCACCCTCTTTAAAGGCCGGTTTCAAACGAGCCAGGCCTTCCAGACTGGTATTGGGATTGGGGTGTTCGTCGGTATCAAAAATAACGATCCCTTTTTTCGTTTTGATTTCTACCGGGGCAATTTCATCCTTGTACTTACCTGCAGCAATCGCTGCACAAGCCCGTTGCTGGCTTAACAAAGCCAGCTCATCCTGTTCCTCGCGGCTGATATTATATTTGGCAGCAAGGTTTTCAGCCGTTACTCCCTGATGGTAGTTATAGAAAACATCGATCAATGCGTCATAAAGCAGTCCGTCCTGCAGTTGACCTGTGCCCATACGATAACCTGTTCGAGCTTTGGTAAGCAGATAAGGAACATTGGTCATGCTCTCAATACCGACTACGGCACCGATATCGATTTTGCCCAGCATGATCTCCTGGCTGATAATTTCCGTACAGCGCATTGAGGAGGGGCATTGCTGATTAACGGTAAGGGATACGGTTTCCACCGGGCAGCCTGCACCCAATGTGACCTGCCGGCTGGGATTGCCCTGACAACCGGCCTGATAGACTTGTCCTGTGGCAACTTCTTCGATTTGGTCCGGGGTTATTCCTGCTTTGGCAATGGCTGCTTTTAAAGCAACCGTTCCCAGTTCCATTGCGGTCTTGTCCTTTAAAGACCCCAAAAAATCTCCAATAGCTGTTCTCATTGCACCTACGACAACAACATCACGCATATTTTCTCCACCCTTCATTATATATACTAAAAATCTCAGCGTTATTGATTATGATCAGGCCAGTACGCTTTTGCCGATGATAATGCGCTGCACCTGGGCCGTACCTTCAAAAATCTGCAATATTTTAGCGTCACGCATCATTTTTTCCACCGGATAATCACGGCAGAATCCATACCCACCTAAGATCTGGACGGCATTGGTGGTGACCCGATTGGCCATATCCGCAGCAAAACATTTGCTCATGGCGGACAGATCGGCAGCCATCATTTTTTCATCCAAAAGCCA
Organism: Bacillota bacterium; assembly: GCA_017861475.1. Classification (GTDB taxonomy): domain Bacteria; phylum Bacillota; class Syntrophomonadia; order Syntrophomonadales; family Syntrophomonadaceae; genus Syntrophomonas_B. The sequence continues at coordinate 1,269 of JAGFXV010000267.1, forward strand.
GGCGGCCTTTTGCCATAACAACCGGGCAGCTTCTATTTCCATGGCCATGTCGGCCAGCATGAACTGGATCCCCTGAAAGTCACCGATGCCGCGGCCGAAAGCTTTTCTTTCCCTGGCATAGTCACGGGCAAATTCAAACGCTCCGGTAGCCACACCGGTTGCAGCCGAAGCCACAAATGGACGGGAAGAATTAAAGGATTTCATGGCAATCTTGAAACCGTCCCCTTCCTCACCCAGCCGGTATTTCTTGTGAACCTTGACGTTATCGAGAATGATTTCGGAAGTTTCCGAACAACGCAAACCCATTTTGTGCTCACTTTTACCAAAAGATACCCCTTCGGTCTTGGTGTCCACCATAAAAAAGCTCTGAGCCCGGTTGCCCTTGCTCTTGTCATGCGTAGCCAGTACGGTCAGTTTGTCGGCATGTCGGCCATTGGTTATAAATATTTTGGTGCCATTGAGGATATAGTAATCCCCGTCTTTTTTGCAGGTGGTAGAGATACCAGCAACATCTGAACCTGCTCCCGGCTCGGTTACTGCATAGGCTGCGATCTGGCCTTCTTCACACAGGCCCGGAAACCAGTAATCCCATTGTTCTTCTGTACCTCCGTATATGACCGGCTCCGAACCCAGCATATTGGCTTTGGGCGTCATGGCAATACCCAGACAGCCGCGGCTCAATTCCTCAATCACCATACACAGCCCGACATGGCCAAACTCCATGCCGTTATATTTCTCGGGTGCATTCATGCAGTTAAGTCCCAGATCGGCCATTTTTTTGACTTCCGGCCAGGGAAATTCCTCTGATTCATCATAGGCTGCCCGTACCGGTATGATCTCGTTCTCAACAAATTTTCTTACCGTCCTTTGTAAAGCAAGTTGGTCCTCATTATAAGTAAATCCAAACGCCATTGACTTGTCCTCCCCCTCAAATTCAGATGTCTTTTCCAAGGCTTTGTTTAAGTAAACTTAAAGCAGAAAACAATATAAATTAGTAGTACATGAACTATTAAAATGAAATCTCTTAAAATGTGAGAACATTATGGCCCAAGCTTTTCAGCCGATCACAAACCTTTGACCGGATCATACCTCCTTTTCTTTGTATTTCTCAGGCTATGAAAATATTCCCGCCATTGATATAACGTTACTTATAATTTATTACATTATGTCATTTGTTTATGTAATATAAAATCAATTATATTTCATTATGTAATAAATACAAGCATTATTTAACATCTTGTGAGTTTTCTGGGATTTTAGCAGTGTATGCAGCAGCAATAGATGTTCAGTGCAAACTGAAATAATAATTGCGGGTATCAGAAGAAGTGTTTATCAGTAAAATCGGCACATAAAAATCCTCTCGTATAAAAATACGAGAGGAAAAAAGGGGGAGGGGGGATGAGAATTTATCTTAAATTGTCTTCTTTTTATAATGGTCGGCCAAAATGAGAGCATCACAAACCTTTCGGGCAGAAATGGGAACGCTTTCATGATAGATATTACTACCGGGGATACAGGTTGCTTCTCCTACAGCCAGCAGTTCGCCAGCACTTACCGTACCCATTCCCAAATCCTCAAAGCTGGTCGGAAGACCTAATTGATCGTAAAGATGATACATTTTTTCAATCATATCAGGTTCTTTTCCGGTCAAAAACAATGATGCAAGCAGACCAAAGGCAACTTTTTCTCCATGTAAAGCATGATGGCTTTGGGGCAAAATCGAAAGCCCATTGTGAATCGCATGGGGCGCTCCCAATCCTCCGCTTTCAAATCCTATCCCGCTTAATAAAGTATTAGCCTCTACGATATATTCAAAGGCTGGCGTTATACAGCCAGCTTCGCAAGCTTTTACAGCGATAACTCCATATTCTGTAATTGTTTCATAACACAATCTGGCCAAAGAATAAGCTGTTCTGCTGGCCATACTTCCCAGCACATTGGTTGAATTTGTCCTGCGAACAGAATCAGCTTCAAACCATGTTGCCAGTGCATCACCCATTCCGGCAATCAACAGCCTGACGGGTGCATTGACGATGATTTCCGTGTCCATTAGCACCGCTCTGGGATTATTTCTGGTTTTAATGACTTTTTCAACTTCACCATCTGGTGTATAAATAACCGCAACCGCACTGCAGGCAGCATCACTGGATGCGGCAGTCGGTATGATTATCACTGGAAGATCCATCCGCTCCCCTGCAGCCTTAACGGTATCGATGGTTTTTCCGCCACCCATGGCAGTTAATACTGTACAGCCGGAGCCGGCAGCTCTGCTAATGACCTTTTCTATTTCCTCTTCACAGCACTCTCCGCCAAATATGCAGGACTCCATTTCGAGGTCGCTAAACCAGCAGCGATTTTCCGGCCATATATTTTGTGCTACAAAGGGATCGACAATCATCAATACTTTTTGGCCATATTTACTGATTTCCTGGCCGGCTGTCCGTAAAACACCTGGTCCTTGAATATACCGGCCCGGAAAGGCAGTAATCGCAATCGTCATATACCTGCCTCCTTACAAACTGCGGCGGAACTGGAATCTATTCGGCTGCCTTACAATACCTTGCAGCCTTTTCCTTCCCTCAATGCTGTTTA
>JAGFXV010000268.1 GCA_017861475.1 Bacillota bacterium
TGAGTTGTTCGGCTATGCAGGTGGTTCCTTCACGGGAGCTGAAAAACAGGGGCGCCCTGGTAAAATTGAACTGGCTGATCAAGGAACGCTGTTTCTGGATGAGATCGGAGACATGCCGCTGGAGCTGCAGCCGGTTTTGCTGCGAGTCCTGGACGAAAAAAGAGTCATGCGTATCGGTTCCAGTCAGTATCTGCCGGTTGATTTTCGTCTGATAACTGCCACCAACCGTAATTTGGATGAATTGGTGGAAAAAGATCTCTTCCGCAAGGATCTTTTATACCGCCTGAAGGTTTTGCAAATCAGTATTCCTCCCCTGCGCCAACGGGGCGAGGACATCGTGCTGCTGGCCCGGCATTTTGCCAGTAAAATAGCCCAAAAACAACGGATCAAAACACCGGAATTAAGTGACGGGTTGTTGCTCGCTCTTTTACACTATGATTGGCCCGGCAATGTCAGGCAGTTGGAAAATGCTATTCTGTACGCGGTCAATGTAAGCAACGGCAACATGGTTGAAACGGATCATCTGCCCGACGATATAAAAGCTGCGCTGAATTCTGTTGCTCTAAAGGGTCATAAAAAATCAGCCCCGTCAACCAACCTGTCAATGAAAGAAATCGAAAAAATATTCATTGGCGAAACCCTGCTGCAATGCAATAACAATATATCAGAAGCGGCCTTGCTGCTAAAGATGAGCCGGGCCACCCTGTATCGCAAGATAAAGGAATACCAGCTAATGAAATAAAAGTTTCACCCTCGGTTTATAACAAAATAAGATATCCTGTTTGCAACAACAGGCTGTCCAACTCGGGACAGCCTGTTGTTTTGGTATTTTATTGTTGAGAGGGGGGGTAATTATTTAGCCAAGTTTAACAACGCTCTTACCGGCCAGATAACCGAAGGTATATGCACGGCCATGGCTGTTGCCGGGCAGGTTTACGCAATAGTCATTGCTGTAATAACTTCCGGAGGCATTGCCGGCGGCATAAAGACCGGGGATCACATTCTTGTCTTCATCCAATACCTGTAGTTGATCGTTTATCTGCAATCCGCCCAACGTGACCAACAGAGCGGTCCCTAATGGCGCGGCATAGAAAGTCGGTTTTTCAATCTTGGTCAAAGTGGCAGCCCGTTTGCCAAAATCAAGGTCTTCGCCTAATTGGGCCAGTTCGTTGTAACGCGCAACTGTTTTCATGAAAGCATCTTTGGGGACCTTGATCTTGTCAGCCAAGGCTTCCAGGGTATCTGCACTCCTGATATAACCTTTTTCGATGTAAGCCTTTACATTATCAGGATTATGGAAGCTGGTACGCATATCCTTGCAGGCAACCAACTTGAAGGAGGGGGCTTCTGTTTCCCATTTGGCATCCCAGATCGCCCATCTGCCAAGTTCGGGTTGTTGCCGCTGGGCGTTGCAAAGGTAGGCGTAAGGAAGTTCTTCGTTGCAATAACGCTGACCGCGGTTATTGACATTCAGCCAGGGCTGACGCATCAGGGCGTCGGCCAGGATGGGTGCGCCCGGTACGGCAAAGTCAAAATACATCGGTGCATGCGGGAATTCATCGATTGCTGCACCAACCCACATGCCCATCAATTGACCGTCACCGGTATTTTGTTTTCCGTCTACCATTTCATACATATTGGCCTGCATGTATTTGGTGGAAGGAATATAGTATTCACGCATTTCCTTGTTGGAATTGTAGTCACCGGAACAAACGATAATACCTTTTTTGGCCTCAAACTTGGTATAATTGCCTTTTGCTCCGCCAATAACAGCGGTGACCCGCCCCTTGTCTGCTCGTACCAATTGGACGGCCGGTGTTTTATAAAAGAATTTTACGCCCGCATCTTCACAGCCCTTTTTCAGCGTGTAACGCATCGAAGCTGTCCAGGGATGAGTTCCTTTGGGAGCATCATTTATGGCTGCTTCACTGGGCTCCATTCTAAAGCTCAAAGTAGGAAAACCTTTCACGGTGGTTCCAGGAGTCACGGTCTCATCCAGCGGTACGGGTTTGGGTTTGCAGCCGTAACCTTCGGCTTTGCCCATGATCCAATCGCCTACTGCTCCACTGTTTTCAGCCCACAGAGATACGACTCTCTGGTTACCTTTATAGGCATTGTAGCGCATGATTTCCTGGACTGCGTCCATTTTATCAATGGTACTGTTGATCGACTTCTGCATCTTGTTGCCAATGCCGCCGTAATCATTACCGCGGAAGTGGACTCTATCTGTTTTTTCCAAAAGAACAACGTTGGCGCCTTCTTCAGCCGCGGACATGGCGGCACATAAACCTGACATACCGCCTCCAATTACGACTACATCAGCGGTTACGGTCTTCTTGATTTCACCGGCTGGAATCGGATCCGGTTTCTTCAGAAAACTGGGAGTTGCACTTTCAGTGCTGGTTTCTTTTGTGGCAGGAGCTTCCTCTTCCTTGCCGCAGCCGATCAGAGCGCCGGCTGAACCAAGCATTACGGAACTTACTGCTGCCCCTTTAATAAATGACCTCCTGGATAATCCATTCTGTTTTTCCTCGCTACTCATCAAATCTCCCCCTTCTTCTTTCTTCTGTAGTGTATTGCGACGGGAATGTCGCTCACAACAGCATTACTGGAACCCACGTCAACTTGTTTCGCTTGATTTCTTCTTTTTATGATGCTTTCAATATTAAGTCTAGTTATAAACATTGATTTTTACATTGGGAGCATTTACGAACATTTCCCCAAAACACTGTAATAGATTCCAATAGCAGCATTTCATTTACTCATCGATTGAGTATTTTTCTCCAAGAAAGGTTCAGAAAGACTGTAAAGTATCACAAAGACAAACAATCCTTTTACAACTACAATTAGATAAAAGATTATGTTACAATTTTATCAAATAATTTAGATAATTCATACATTTTGTTGATATTTTAGTGAATCTGATAAAAATATAATGGGAGTGAAGAATATGGCAAACAGCAATAATGAAGACAAAAGTTTTCGGGAAAAATATCTTAACAAAAAGGTAATTCTTATCGCACTAGGTATAATAATTATTTTGGGTGCAATTGCCGTCACGGTATTGCTAAAGGTGAGTCAGAATCCTTCATTTTGCAGTACTTGCCATATCATCAAACCTTATTATGAATCGTGGAATGAAAGCAGTCTGCTTGCCAATAAACATGCCCAGGAAAATATAAAATGTCTGGATTGCCATCATAAAACCATTCCCCAAAAAGCCATGGAAGGTCTGAACTATGTTACCGGAAATTACAAACTGCCTCTGGAAGCTCCTCCCGGAGATCGGGCCTTCTGTCTTTCCTGCCACAAAGAAGGTGGTCAAGGGGAAAGCTGGGATGAAATTGTAGCGGCAACCAATTTTGAAGACTCCAATCCCCATGACTCCCATAATGGCGAACAAGACTGCAATCTCTGTCACCAAATGCACGGCAAATCCAAGCCCATGTGTGTTGAATGTCATATTTGGAAATGGTATGATGATTTGGACGAAGGTTGGTCAACTGACTTCGAAGAAAAGGTTTAATTACTGAACTACAGGAGATGACTGTATGCGTATATACAACTTCATTTCTTCCATGAACGCAGGTCTGATTCTGTTAGCTCTCATCGGCATAATCTCAGCCATTGGTTCAAGTTTATGGCCGGAAGTATTTTTCAAAACAGTTTTGTTTCGTTTGTTGTTACTGTTGTTTTTTGTCAACATGGCTTTGTGTACTTTCAATAGTATCCGAAGATTTATTAAACAAAATAAAAGAATTATTAAAAACAAAAGGCAGATGCTGAGAAGCATCTGCCTTGTTATGCTGCATTTCGGTATTGTACTGATTATTATCGGAGCC
>JAGFXV010000269.1 GCA_017861475.1 Bacillota bacterium
TCGTGCAGCTGGCCGCCGGTATTGCCCAGGTGGAAAAGCAGGATGCAATCAATATGGCGATTATTAAAAAGGTATTAAACAACGGTCGCTTTGCTCCGCGTCTGGATATAAAACCGCGGGAAACGCCGCTGATCGGAGTCGTCAACGGGTTGGCTGTACATGGCGCCAACATCGGCACCCTTATTGAAGTGGAGGCCGCGGTTATCCCGGTCGACAAAGGCACCGGCAAATGGACGGTTACCGGGGTCATCGAAGAAGAACAGATTGGCTCCGGAGACAAAAGCTACCGTCGCAAAAGCATGGCTAAAGGCGCAGTGGAAAATGTCTTGACGGTGTTGAAGGCCAAATATGGTTTTAAGATCAAGGATTATGATATTCACATTAATTTTCCTGGCGGGGTACCGGTTGATGGACCATCCGCCGGAGTGGCCATGGCAACGGCCATTTATTCAGCACTGCAGCAGGTACCGGTCAATAATTTGCTGGCCATGACCGGTGAGCTGTCCGTCCACGGACGGGTCAAACCGGTGGGCGGGGTGATGAGCAAGGTCGAGGCAGCCCGTAATGCGGGTATCAAGAGAATTTTGATCCCCCAGGATAACATGCTGGATATATTTAATGCTTTCCCCGAGGTGAAAGTTATTCCGGTCAGTGATATAAGCGCAGTCTTTGACCATGCCCTGTTTTTAAATTAAGAAGATTATTTCTGGGCCGATCAGAGCGAATTTACGATGTTTCTTTTTTCCTCTGCCGGCCTTTTAATAGCATTCTTGCTAAGCCTTGGTACATATAGTAGAATTAATTTGCTTAGGAGGTGTTATGATGTCAGGAGATAAGTTCGATCAATACCGTGAACTGCCCATGTTACCCCTCAGAGGGTTGCTGGTATTTCCATATACAGTGATTCATCTGGATGTAGGCCGCAAAAAATCGATCAATGCTATTGAAGAAGCGATGCTGGGCAGCAAGGAAATATTCCTGGCTACACAGAAGGAAGCACAAAATGACGATCCGACAGAGGATGACGTATATGCAGTTGGTACAATCGCTGAAATAAAACAGATTTTAAAGATGCCGGGCGGCACCATGCGGGTGCTGGTGGAAGGCATCTGCCGGGCACGGGTGATTCAATACAACGATAATGTTGATTATATTAAAGTTTTGCTGGAAGAATTTAGAAATGAAGCAGCGGAAAAAAATTCTGAGCTGGAAGCCCTGACCAGGACGCTGATCTATCAATTCGAGCAGTACGTGCGCATGAGCAAGAAGATTCCGCCTGAAACGGTGGCAACGGTAGTGACCATTGAGGAGCCGGCCAGGCTCGCGGATGTGATCGCCTCCCATTTGTCCCTGCGCATTAATGAAAAACAAACCATCCTGGAAGCTTTGGACATAAGCGAACGCCTGAACGCGCTTTGCGAGATCCTGGCCCGGGAAATGGAAGTCCTGGAACTGGAGCGCAAAATCAACATCCGGGTGCGCAAACAGATGGAGAAAACCCAGAAGGAATACTATCTGCGCGAACAGATGAAGGCCATCCAAAAGGAACTGGGCGAAAAGGACGAACGGGCCGCGGAAGTGGAAGAGCTGCGGGAAAAAATCAAAGAAGCGCAGCTTCCCCCCGAAGCTTATGAGAAAGTCAACAAGGAACTGGAGCGTTTGGAAAGAATGCCGGCCATGGCTGCTGAAGGAGTCGTGGTCAGAAATTATCTGGACTGGGTTTTATCCCTGCCCTGGTCGAAAGAAACCCGTGACCGGCTCGATCTAGACATGGCCGAGAAAATATTGGACGAAGACCATTATGGTCTGGAAAAACCAAAAGAGCGTATCCTTGAATATTTGGCCATCCGCAAGCTGGCCAAAAAGATGAAAGGACCGATTTTGTGTCTGGTCGGGCCTCCCGGTGTGGGCAAAACTTCACTGGGCAAATCAGTGGCCCGATCACTGGGCAGGAATTTTGTGCGCATGTCTCTGGGCGGAGTGAGGGATGAAGCAGAGATCCGCGGTCATCGCCGTACTTATATCGGCTCCATGCCCGGTCAGGTCCTGCAGAGTATCAAGAAATGTGGTTCCAAAAACCCGGTTTTCCTGCTGGATGAAATCGATAAAATGACGACTGATTTCCGGGGAGATCCTGCTTCGGCCTTGCTGGAGGTTTTGGACCCGGAACAGAACAATACGTTTACCGATCATTATCTGGAGATCCCCTTCGATCTTTCCAAGGTAATGTTTATTACTACCGCCAATTCGATTTACAATATCCCCCGGCCGCTGCTGGATCGTATGGAAGTAATTGAATTGTCGAGCTATACCGAAGAGGACAAGATGCCGATCGCCTTGAATTACCTGATCCCCAAGCAGATCAAGGAACATGGCTTGAAAAAGAAAAATATCAGCTTTTCGGAGGATGCGGTCCGCAAAATCATCCGTGAATATACCCGGGAAGCAGGTGTGCGGAGTCTGGAAAGACAGATCGCTTCCATCTGCCGCAAAGTGGCCCGCGAAGTCGTCAAGGACAAAGACCTCAGGGTAAGCATTGAGGTGGATAGTATAAAGAAATACCTGGGCACGGAAAAATTCCGCTATGGCCGGGCAGAAAAGGATAATCAGGTCGGGGTAACGACCGGACTGGCCTGGACAGAGACCGGGGGGGATATTTTATCCATCGAAGTAGCCCTGATCAAAGGCAAGGGCAAACTGACCCTGACCGGCAAGCTGGGAGATGTAATGAAGGAATCAGCCCAGGCGGGTTTGACATATGTACGGTCCAAGGCTGAGGAACTGGGCATCAGTCAGGATGTGCTGGAGAATTACGATATTCATATCCATGTTCCTGAGGGTGCCATTCCCAAAGACGGACCTTCTGCAGGTATCACCATGGCGACTACTCTGGCTTCGGCCATGTCGGGGCGGAAAGTGCGCAGTGATGTGGCCATGACCGGCGAGATCACCCTGCGGGGCAGGGTACTGCCCATCGGAGGACTGAAGGAAAAATCCCTGGCGGCGCATCGAGCCGGGATCTATACCATTATTTTGCCTTCCGAAAATGAAAAAGATCTGGAAGACATACCACCCCAGATCAGAGATGAAATGAAATTTGTGCTGGTCAGCCATATGGATGAGGTATTGGCGGAAGCCCTGGTGCCGAAGGGAAAAGGCAAACAAAAATAAGAACCCCACCCGCTGACGCAATCAAAGATTGCTTGCGGGTCCCGGGAACCTTGTGTTGCACTATAATAACAATGCCCCTCCCATCAGGAGGGGCTTGATACATATGATGAGGTATTGCTTATGCTGGTAGTGAAAAAAGCTGAATTTGTAAGCTCTTTTGTGGATATGAAGAGCCTGCCGGATACCGGCCTGCCGGAAATCGCTCTGGTGGGCAGATCCAATGTGGGCAAGTCATCTCTGATCAATAAGGTGGTCAATCGGAAAAATCTGGCCAAATCAAGTTCCACGCCCGGAAAGACCCGCACTCTGAATTATTATCTGATCAATTCCGCCTTCTATATAGTCGATCTGCCCGGTTACGGCTTTGCCCGGGTTTCCAAGGGGGAACGGGACAAATGGGGCAAAATGATCGAAAAATATTTAAGCAGTCGCCAACAGCTGCGCGGAGTCATCCAGTTGCTGGACATCAGGCATCCGCCCACCGAAAACGATATCATGATGAAACAATGGCTGGAGCACTATGAAATCCCGATCCTGCTCATCGCCACCAAAACCGATAAAGTATCCCGTAATGAAAAAAGCAAAAATCTGGCCGTGATCAAAAAATCCCTGAACCTGGAGCCAGATCAAATGCCCATCACCTTTTCCGCCGAAAGCGGCGAA
>JAGFXV010000270.1 GCA_017861475.1 Bacillota bacterium
ACGTTAGAATAAGCCATTACCGCAACATAAAAGATAGTTCCGCTCGATCTAAAAAGAGGCCGCATTTCGGGCGGCCTCTCAGAGTGGCAATAAAGTCAGACCGAGCTGGTTACTTCTTGGTTTGCAGAAAATTGTCCAGGTTATTGAGCAGAACCGCCATTTCGTTAAAAGTGATGGCACCCTTGGGGTTAAATGTCCCGTCAGGATTGCCGTTCATAATCCCCAGAGCGGAGAGCTCGCTGACAGATTGCCGGGCCCATTCGCTGATCGCACCGGAATCCGTGAATTGACGGGAAGTACCGGCGATACTCAGCTGACTGCCATAACGCGATCTCATTCCCCGCATGACGATCACTGCCATCTGTTCCCGGGAAACCAGATCAAAAGCTCCGAAGGCGGTATCACTGTATCCGTTGATAAGACCTGCTGTCACCGCCGCATTTATTTCCGGCATATAAGGATACATCGGCGGCATATCTCTGAACGTACTTTTGCCAATGTCCGGAGTCAGCTGAAATGATTTGGTAAGAAAGGCGGCACATTCGCCCCGAGTAACATTGCCTGATTTAAAAGCAGCATTGGCCCCCAGATCCATAATCCCCTTGCTCAGCATGGTTTGAGCGGCCGAAGATGACCAGGCGGGGATGGATGCAAAATTGGATACTTTCTCCTTGATTCCTTGGTCGGGAGTAGGACTTACGGTGCTCCAAAACATCCTGTTCAGATATCTGTCAAAATTGAGCATATCGGTACTCTGATAAAGTACTTTACGCCCTTGACCCCTTTTAACTTCATCGCCCGGATCTTTGATCGTAAATTCAGCGCCTTCATAACTAAACGTCAGTTCACCCACCCTACGGATTGCGCCGGCCGTAGTATACCCTGTATCTATAGCAGTATCTGAAGTGGCTTCCGGTGCCTTATGCCATGAATTATATTGGTAATCAACCGTGTTTTGCGGGTCTTCCTCGGGCAGAATGATCTGTGAGGCAGAAGTTCTGCCACTGCCGGAACTTGAACCAGAATCGGTTGCCGTGTCCGTGCCGGTTGCAGTATCCCCATGGGTTGGACTGCCCGAGCTGGTTGAAGTACCCCCACTGGTTCCCGTACTTGAAGGCTGTCTAATTGTACGAGTCGGAGTGGTAGTCGTATTATTGGTTGGCGAAGTCGAGTCTGTGGAAGGAGATGTCAGCGAAAGAATACGTAAAGTCGTAGACCTTTCCGGGGAATCGGGTTTGGCCCAGGCAAAGCGGGTCACAAAGTTATTGACGACTTTGGATGCTCCCCCTGACAATACCCCATCTGAAGTCATTACTCCTGCATATGGTTTTAGGGTGATGGGAACCTGTTTCTCCTCGACCGATGCTTCATCGAAAATTGGATACCCGGTATCAGGATTAATAACATTATCAATGTTCAACAATCTGTATATCGAATTGTAAATCCCGTCACCAGTAAGCTTCTTCTCCCCACCCAGATTATAGACGATAAAAGTTTCATTTTCAGTAACCTCATTGATCAGTTGACCGTTTTCGTAGTAATTGCGCTCCCCGGTCCTGATAGCGATTCTCCTGCCGGTGAAATCAACCGAAGGTTTGACGTCAGAATTGCTGTTGGCAACAAAGTTATGGTAATGTGTCTGTGCCAGACCCATCGTGGTCGGCAGCACATTTAAAGGTTTCTCGATGGTAGGGGCAAGCACAAAACGACCCTCGGGATCGGTGGGCACACTATATGTTTTAGTAGACCCTGCAGTGTTTAAAGTAATGTCAACCAAACCATCATAAATAAATTCATTGGTTTGCTTGGTGGCAGGGTCCCAAAGGAATACCGACGGAACATGGCCCTCAACGGTGTCATTGAAATAATCAATTTTTTCTATGATCAGCTTGTTGAACGGAAACGAAGGTGTGATCGGCTTAGACTGGATGATCTTGCCTTGCGTGTACTGACTGGGCACACGTATATATATCAGATCTTTATCGTTCATTTCCACTTTCGGTTTAGACAAATAAAAATTACCGCCGGCATCGGTCAGCAGATTGGGAGCAATATCATAGGTTACATTCCCGCTGGCATCGGTTATTAAAAGGCCGAATGGCGCGTTGGCGTAGGGCAAGACCCCGCCCTCCGAACCGTGATCGAATTTTATATTACCCCAAATCACCCCGCGGTAAGCATCCGCTTCCTTGATCGAAATAATGAAGCCATCAGTATCCAGCTGACGCTTTTGAAAAAGCGTCGGTGTCCAGTTTAGAATATTGATCCCATGACCCATCAGTTTGGCGTAAATTTTGGCAATGCCATAAATATCAGCCTGTATATAGCCATCCTGTACGACACAGCTGGCTCCTCCCCCGAACAAGGCCCCGGCTCCAGCCGCGTCAAACCCGAAAATCTCCAGTTCCAGCATCGGACCTGCCATAATATGACCGTTGACGGCTCCATTAAAACTGGCATCACCATTCAGGCCATGGTCGCCCAGCTTAAACAGGGGATGAAAACTGGTGGGAACATATAAAAAGGTGCCGCCGCCTATGCCAAACTTGTCAATCATTAACCATTGCCGGGCTTCAGTAACCAGCGTAAATTGTCCGTCCAAGCCGACGATGAGGTAAAGGCCTCCTTTTACGTCCGCTACTTTGGCATCAACTCCGAGTGCAATGATGGGAATACAAACTTCCTCATTCATCTGGGCGGTAGTAACTGCTTTTAAGTACATTTCCTCACCGGTTTTCAGATAAAATTCATAACCGCTTTTGCAAGAGTAATGGCCGTTGACGGATATGTTGTCGATCCCCAAATAGCCGCTTAAAGTAACTTCCACCGTTCCTCCGCTGCGGGTGTAGGCTGTAAATTTCCGGTTTGGGAATTTGAATTCCAGGATTGGATCAGTTAAGTGCTGAGCTTGGATTTCATCCAAATTTTTACCGCTGTATTCATCCTGGTCCGCCGTCTGTGACATGACATAAGTCTTTTGGGGTTGGTCACCGGTAACAAGGCATTCTTTCATCCCTTCTCCGAAATGAGTGATGTTGCCGCGGGTCAGCTTGACCTCCTGCTGAGGTATTTTAAAATCAGCCAAAACCTCATAGGGTTCGGCCTTTACGATAGAAGTGTATCCCTTAAAAGCTTGATTAGCAGTATTTTCATCGGCTATGCCATTTACCTTGAAAGCCAGCTTGTTTTTCTCATCTACAAAAATCGTTCCCGGTTTGACCTCGGAAGTATATTTTTTCAGTTCAGCTTCCTGTATATAGCCGGTTTCCTGAATAATTTCCTGAGGGGTGAGTTCCACCGCGTCTTCCAGTTGAGCTACTTGTCCGCCGGTTCTTATTTTAGGAGTCAGATTGGTGGAATCGAGCTTAACAATATTGCTTTGATTAAGAATACTGTACTGGACATTTTTAAAGGCCGCCGGGGCTTCACCGCCAAAATAATTTATATTTAGCAATTTGACCGGGCTCACATCAAGTGCATAGGCAGGAGCTGCAAAATTGCTAATCATGAAGATAAGGCAGAGGATCAGTGGTAATAGCCTTCTTTGTATGGGATTTTTTTTCATTGCGTTGTTCCCTCCCAATCAATATATGATGACCTTAAACCATCAGCGCTCCCTTTCTTTTCGCCAAATCAAAAAACTGCATGCCCAAAGCATACAGTCTCCAGCTGTTCCTCTTTGGCAACCCGGCTGTCCTGGCGAATGCTTTAGACCCGTGGCTTTGCGTCCTTGGTTTTCGCCAAGTTTGCCATTATCGGAGATATTCGATTAGCCAAATTATACCTTACGTTATTATTTCTGGCAATATTAAAACGCTTCCTT
>JAGFXV010000026.1 GCA_017861475.1 Bacillota bacterium
CATTGCTTGTAACAGCAGATGGTAATGTTAATGTGGTTAAGTCAGCCAGAAATATCGAAGGGGTAAAACCGATGCGGGCTGATTTCATAAATGTTTACGATATATTGAAACACGATACCCTGCTCATGACCAAAGATGCAGTAGCCATGGTAGAGGAGGTATTTGCATAAAATGAAAGACTATCGTGACATAATTATCAAACCAGTAGTGACTGAAAAGTCCATGGATCTGCTGGCTGATAACAAATACACCTTTATAGTAGATAAAAATGCCAACAAAACCGAAATAAAAAATGCAATTGAGCATATTTTCAAAGTTGAAGTTGCTAAAGTTTATACCATGAATATTAAAGGCAAACCCAAACGTATGGGACGGTTTGAAGGTAAAAGACCGGACCGCAAAAAAGCTGTTGTAGCCTTGAAAGCAGGCCAAAAAATACGCCTGTTTGAGGGAATGTAACGAAATTTGATTAGATCGGGAGGATTGTTCCGATGGGTATAAAAAAATACAAACCAACAACACCCAGCAGAAGACATATGACAATAATGACTTTTGATGAAATCACCAAAACAGAACCCGAGAAGAGTCTTACTGTCAGTTTGAAAAGCAAAGCGGGTAGAAATGCACAGGGAAGACTGACCGTTCGGCATAAGGGTGGCGGTCACAAACGTCTTTATCGAGTCATCGATTTCAAACGCATTAAAGATGACGTGCCCGCCAAAGTTGCAGCAATCGAATATGACCCCAACCGCTCAGCCAATATTGCTCTGTTGCATTACGCTGACGGTGCCAAGGCTTATATCATTGCTCCTAATAACCTGAAGGTTGGAGATACTGTCGTATCCGGCAAAACAGCTGATATAAAAACCGGCAATACATTGCCGCTTAAGGAAATCCCAGTAGGTTCGTTGATCCACAATATTGAAATGAGACCTGGAAAAGGCGGACAACTGGTTAGATCAGCTGGTACTGTAGCACAACTGATGGCCAAGGAAGGTTCTTATGCGCATGTCAGACTTCCTTCCGGAGAAGTAAGACTTGTTCATATAAATTGTCGTGCAACTCTGGGGCAGGTCAGTAATCTGGAACACGAAAATGTCAAAATTGGTAAAGCCGGCCGCACTCGCTGGATGGGAATCAGACCTACAGTAAGAGGTTCGGTTATGAATCCGGTAGACCATCCTCATGGCGGTGGTGAAGGACGCGCTCCCATAGGGAGAAAATACCCGGTATCACCCTGGGGCAAGATCGCCATTGGCGGCAAGACCCGCAAAAAGAAACCGTCAGACAGCATGATCGTAAGGAAACGCAAGTAAAGGAGGTCTTTCAGTAAATGGCTAGGTCGTTAAAAAAAGGACCTTATTGTGAGGAAAAGCTTTTAGCTAAAGTTGAAGATATGAACCAGAACGGACAAAAAAAGGTTGTCAAAACCTGGTCCCGGCGTTCAACCATAATGCCCCAGATGGTGGGTCATACACTGGCTGTTCATGATGGCCGCAAACACATTCCCGTATATGTTACCGAAGAGATGGTAGGATTAAAATTAGGAGAATTTGCTCCGACCAGAACCTATCGTGGCCATGCCGGTAAATCTGAAAAATCGAGCAGATCGAGGTAGAAAGGAGGAGGCATATTTATGGAAGCCAGAGCAATAGCTCGGTATTTGCGGGTATCTCCTTTAAAAGCACGTCAGGTAGCCGATCTGGTTAGAGGCAAAGATGTAAAGGAAGCCCTGGGTATATTAAGATATACCAATAAAAAATCTTCTCCCCTGATCAGCAAAGTGGTTAAATCTGCAATAGCCAACGCAGAGCATAACTATGATATGGACTCGGACGAATTATATATCTCAGAGATTCAGATCAATGAGGGTCCTACCCTGAAGAGAATGAAACCCAGAGCCTATGGCAGAGCTGATGTAAGACGTCACAGAACCAGTCATATAACTGTGGTGCTAAGGGAAAGGGAGGTTAAATAGTGGGTCAGAAGGTTCATCCGAAAGGATTTAGAATCGGAATTATCCGAGATTGGGATTCCAATTGGTATGCAGACAGAGATTATTCAGATCTCCTGCATGAAGATTATAAAATCCGGCAAATGATCAAAGAACGCTTTTTTACAGCCGGAATTTCCAAAGTTGAGATCCAGAGGACCGGTAATCGGGTAAAAGTAACTATTCATACTGCCAAACCAGGTATCGTAATCGGCCGCGGTGGTACGGAAGTTGAAAAACTCAAGCAGGATCTGAGCAGTTTAACCAAAAAAAATATCAATATTAATATTCAGGAAATCAAGAAACCTGAGCTTGACGCACAAATCGTGGCTGAAAACGTAGCGCAGCAGTTGGAGAAAAGAATCTCCTTCCGGCGGGCTATGAAGCAATCAGTAAGCAGAACCATGCGCTCAGGCGGAATCGGGATGAAAATAGCTATATCAGGCCGGTTGGGCGGAGCCGAAATAGCCCGTACTGAATGGTATGCTGAAGGAAAAGTTCCACTGCATACACTGCGTGCTGATATAGACTACGGATTTGCAGAAGCCAATACTACCTACGGCAAGATTGGCATTAAAGTATGGATCAACCGCGGTGAGATCAGCCCTGAGGCGAAAAAGAGACCGCAAGAGAAACGCAAGGAGGAGGCAGATCAGTAATGCTTATTCCTAAAAGAGTTAAATATAGAAAGCAACACCGGCCGGGACTTAAAGGCAAAGCACAGAAGGGCAATACCGTAACTTATGGGGAATACGGCCTGCAGTCTCTTGAAGCTTCCTGGCTTACCAATCGCCAGATAGAAGCCGCCCGTATTGCAATAAACAGATATATAAAAAGAGGCGGACAGCTATGGATAAAGATATTCCCTGACCGTCCCATAACTGCCAAACCTGCTGAAACAAGAATGGGTAAGGGAAAAGGTTCTCCCGAACAATGGGTTGCAGTTGTAAAACCAGGCAGAGTCATGTTTGAACTCTCTGGGGTAAATGAGGAAACTGCCCGCGAAGCAATGCGTCTGGCAGCCAACAAACTGCCGGTCAAATGCAAGTTCGTAAAACGAGAAGAAATGGATGGTGAGGTTAGTGATAGCTAAGAAAATGAGAGAACTAACCGACGAAGAATTAGTCAGGAAAGTCTCCGGATATAAAGAAGAACTATTTAACCTCAGATTTCAGATGGCAACCGGAACACTTGATAACCCCATGCGCATCAGAGAGGTAAGAAAGAATATAGCCAGATGCAAAACCGTATTAAGGCAGCGGGAAATATCAAAGGAGAGTAACGGATAGAAGGAGGTCTCATGGTGGCTGAGAATCAAGGCAACCGCAAAACCCGGATGGGCACAGTAACCAGTGACAAAATGCAAAAAACCATAACCGTTTCCATTGAAACTGTGCAGCAGCATCCGCTTTACAAAAAAACGATCAGAACCAGTAAAAAATATAAAGTACATGATGAAAACAATGAAGCCAAAATTGGTGATGTAGTGAAAATCATGGAAACCCGCCCCTTAAGCAAGGACAAGAGATGGACACTCGTAGAAATCGTTCAGAAGGCCAAGACTTTACAGTAGTCCTGGTAATTTGATGGGAGGTTAAACCGTGATTCAACAAGAAACAACGTTGCAAGTGGGTGACAACACCGGCGCCAAAAAAGTGCTTTGCATCAAGATCCTGGGAGGTTCCACCCGCAGATACGCAACTGTAGGCGATATCATAATAGCTGCGGTCAAGGAAGCAGCACCCAATGGTGTAGTAAAAAAAGGTGATGTAGTAAAAGCCGTTGTGGTAAGAACCAAAAAAGAAATTCGCAGACCGGATGGTTCCTATATAGCATTTTCCGAAAATGCAGCCGTAATTATAGATGATAACGGTAATCCCCGGGGAACTAGAATATTCGGACCTGTAGCCAGGGAACTGAGGGATAAGAATTTCATGAAAATCGTATCTCTGGCCCCCGAAGTGCTTTAGTCGGTGGAGGTGTAGAACAATGAATATAAAAAAAGGCGATACCGTACTGGTGATAACCGGTAAGGATGCCGGCCGTAAGGGCAAGGTTCTGAAGGTTATCCCCAAGGATAAAAGAGTGGTTGTAGAAGGTATAAACAAAGCAAAAAAACACCAGCGTCCCAGTAGGGCTATTCCCCAGGGAGGTATTCTTCAGATCGAGGCACCATTAAATGTTTCCAATGTTATGTTGCTTTGCACGAAGTGTAACAAACCGACCCGGATTGCCAAAAGGTTTTTGGAAAACGGAACCAAAGTTAGATTCTGCAAGAACTGCGGAGAGGTATTAGACTAAGCTCCAGGAAGGGAGGCTAGCTGTTAAATGGCTAGGTTGTACGAGGTATACAAGCAGGAAATCACACCCAAACTTATTGATAAATTTCAGTATAAAAATGTTATGCAGGTTCCCAAAGTTGAAAAGGTAATAATCAATATTGGGGTCGGCGAAGCCATTCAGAATCCAAAAGCATTGGATGCAGCAGTAAATGATCTTACCCTAATTTCCGGACAGAAACCGATTATTACTAAAGCCAAGAAATCAATTGCCGGTTTTAAATTACGTGAAGGCATGTCGATAGGTTGCAAAGTCACCCTGCGCGGTGAGCGGATGTATCTGTTCCTTGATAAACTTATCAACATAGTATTACCACGTGTACGCGATTTTAGAGGCGTTTCACCACAGGCTTTTGATGGTCGGGGCAATTACTCGTTGGGAATAAAGGAACAAACCATTTTCCCCGAGATCGAATATGACAAGATCGATAAAATTCGGGGCATGGAAGTTGTTATCGTAACGACTGCCAAGACAGATGAAGAAGCCCGTGAACTGTTGAAGAGCATGGGAATGCCATTTAGATAAAGGGAGGTTTTTACAGAATGGCAAAAAAGGCTTTGATAGAAAAACAAAAACGTCCCCACAAGTTCAAAGTGCAAGCATATAATCGCTGCAAAATTTGTGGAAGACCCAGAGCTTACATGGGCAAATTCGGAATGTGTAGAGTTTGCTTCAGAGAACTGGCCCATAAGGGTGAAATACCAGGAATTACGAAATCCAGTTGGTAACTCTACATTTGATAGAAAGTGCCTGCCTGTGACAGTTGTAGATCCCGCTAACCGGGATAGTTAGAACATAAAAGCAGGAATTGGCAAATGGCAAAAAAGGAGGTATAAAAAATGGTCATGACTGATCCCGTAGCCGACTTTCTAACCAGAATTAGAAACGGCAATATGGTCATGCATCAAACCGTTGAAGTGCCCGGATCAAAGATGAAGATTGGATTAGCCAAAATTCTCAAAGAAGAAGGGTATATCAAGGATTTTGAATATATTGAGGATGGCAAACAAGGGGTTATAAGAATATACCTCAAATATGGACCCAACAAAGAAAAAGTTATTACAGGTCTGAAAAGAATCAGCAAGCCTGGATTGAGAGTATACGTACAAAAGGACGAAGTCCCCAAAGTACTTGGCGGACTTGGAACAGCTATTGTATCAACTTCCAAAGGACTAATGACTGATAAAAAAGCCCGCAAAGAAGGTCTGGGCGGAGAAGTGATCTGTTACATCTGGTAGCCGAAGGAGGAGTGAAACGTGTCCAGAATAGGTAGAAAGCCTATCACTCGACCTGATAACGTAAAGGTAACAATAGAAGAAAATATCATTACTGTTGAGGGTCCAAAAGGAGTTCTTACCCAGCAAATACCCCAGGATATAATAATAGAAATAACAGATGGTCAGCTGCAGGTCAGCAGACCCAGTGATGCAGCCAATCATCGTGCTTTACATGGATTAACAAGAGCGCTGGTGGCCAATATGGTACAAGGAGTAAGCCAGGGTTTTGAGAAAAAACTGGAACTGGTGGGAGTTGGATATCGCGCCCAGTTGCAGGGTAATAAACTTCTTATCAATATTGGCTTCTCTCATCCGGTTGAGGTAGAGCCTCCCCAGGGAATTGAGTTTGAAGTCCCGGCACCGACCAAAATAACGGTCAAAGGGATCGACAAACAACTGGTTGGCAACACCGCTGCCCATATTCGTGCCATTAGAAAACCTGAACCTTATAAAGGTAAAGGTATCAAGTACGAAGGCGAAGTTATCAGACGCAAGGCTGGTAAAGCGGGCGGCAAATAACTAGGAAGGGAGTGACTACGTTGATCAATAAGACCAGTAGAAAAGAAACAAGAAAAAGCAGACACTTAAGAATTCGCAACAAAGTGTCAGGAACGAGTGAAACCCCTAGACTTTGCATTTATGCAAGTCTGCAGCATATATATGCCCAGATCATTGATGACGTAAATGGAGTTATATTGGCAACAGCTTCGACCTTGGACAAGGACATGGCTGATTTAGCCAACAAGAGCAATATAGATGCCGCCAAACGCGTCGGCAGCAGTATTGCCAAGAAAGCTCAGGATAAAGGAATTACCAGTGTAGTATTTGATCGCAACGGCCGCAAGTATCATGGCAAAGTATCCGCTTTAGCAGATGCTGCCAGAGAAAACGGACTCATGTTTTAGAGCTTATTTCCGTCAGATAGGAGGGAAAAAATGATTGAGAAGGAACAGGCAGCCCCTGAACTAATTGAAAAAGTTGTCAATATCAGAAGGGTTGCGAAAGTTGTAAAGGGCGGACGCAGATTTAGTTTCAGTGCCCTGGTGGTAGTTGGTGATGGTGAGGGAAAAGTAGGGACCGGTAAAGGCAAGGCTACTGAAGTACCCGAAGCAATCAGAAAAGCCATGGAAAATGCCAAGAAAAATATGATAGATATCCCCCTGATCGACAATAGAACGATTCCCCACGCTGTTCTGGGAAGATTTGGTGCCGGTGAAGTTATGCTTAAACCTGCTTCTGCAGGTACCGGTGTTATTGCCGGCGGACCGGTTAGAGCCGTTCTGGAAGCAGCAGGATTAAAAGATATTCTTACCAAGTCACTGGGTTCATCAAATGCCAACAACATGGTACATGCAACCATTGAAGGATTGAAGAGCCTGAAGCGGATAGACGAAGTAGCCCGTCAACGGGGTAAAACCATAGACGAGATAAAGAACTAGGAGGGAAAAACCGTGGCTAAACAGTTGAAAATCACATGGCAAAAAAGCTTTATTGGTTACCCTCAAACGCAGAGATTGACCATTAAAAGCCTGGGGCTGAAGAAGCTTTATCAGTCCGTAATCAAAGAAGATTCTGAACAGCTCAGGGGACAAATTAACAAAGTGATACATCTGGTCAGTGTTGAAGAACTGGATTAAGAATAGGGAGGTTTTACAGTGAAGTTAGAAGAAATAAAATCTCCGCCGGGAGCCAACAAAAGTCCTAAAAGAGTTGGCAGAGGTATAGGCTCAGGCCATGGCAAGACTTCCACCCGCGGCCACAAAGGTCAGAAGGCCCGCTCCGGCGGCAGTATCCGGCCAGGTTTCGAAGGCGGTCAGATGCCATTGCAGAGACGCATTCCCAAACGGGGTTTTACTAACATATTTAAAAAAGAATGGTCGATTGTTAATGTAAAAGACCTGAATATTTTTGACGACGGTATCGTTGTAACCGTTGCCATGCTCAAACAAGCCGGATTGATCCGGAAAACTGATCTCCCAGTCAAACTGCTGGGTGATGGTGAAGTTGAAAAACAGCTGACCGTGCAGGTACAAAAAGCCAGTCAGCAGGCTGAAGACAAAATTATGGCCAAAGGCGGCAAAATTGAGGTGATTTAATGCTTAACTCATTTCAGCAAGCCATAAAAGTTGGAGACCTGCGCAGGAAATTGTTGTTCACGCTCTTTATGCTGCTTGTATTTAGACTTGGCGCCCATATTCCGGTTCCAGGAATCAATCCGGATGCAATGCAAGAATTATTGAAGGGACAGTTATTCGGATTTTTCGATATTATTTCCGGGGGCGCTTTCAAGCGTTTCAGCGTATTTGCCATGAGCATCACCCCGTATATTAATGCTTCCATTATTATGCAGCTGCTGACAGTAGTTATACCCAAACTGGAAGAGTTAAACAAGGAAGGCGAAGAAGGCCGTAAAAAAATTGCCCAGTATACCAGATATGGGACCGTAGTGCTTGGATTTATACAGGCAGTCGGTATGGCCATTGCCCTAAGTAAAGCCGGAGCCATAAATAGTCCTGGGATAGCTTCATATATTGTTATCGCAGTTTCACTTACGGCTGGAACAGCAATGCTGATGTGGATCGGTGAGATGATAACTGAAAAAGGTATTGGTAACGGTATTTCCTTGATTATATTCTGCGGTATTGTCGCCCGTATACCTACCCAGATATATAATGTTGGACAGGAATTGACCGGCGGATTGATTGGATTTTTCAATCTTGTTTTATTGATCGCAGTAGTTCTGGTTGTTATCGTAGCAGTTGTAGCCATGAATGAAGGCCAGCGCAGACTGCCAGTGCAATATGCCAAACGTCTGGTTGGACGTAAAATGTACGGCGGACAAAGCACATTTCTACCATTAAAGGTTAATGCCGGTGGGGTTATACCAATCATATTTGCAATGTCATTGTGCATGTTTCCAGCTACAATTGGTGCTTGGATGTCGTCGACATCAGCTTACAACCAGTTTATAAATAACTATTTCAATTATGGCAGTATTCTTTACAACGTAATATATGCTTTGTTGATTATATTTTTCACCTATTTCTATGTGGCCATCATTTTCAATCCCATGGATGTAGCTGATAACATTAAAAGAAACGGTGGTTTTGTTCCCGGAATAAGACCGGGCAGACCTACGGCAGAATACATTGACAAGATTCTCTCACGCCTGACCATGGCTGGAGGTATTTTCCTGGCCTTGATAGCAGTACTTCCTAATTTCGTGATTGCCATCACCGGAGTAACCAGTCTCTGGTTTGGCGGGACGGCACTCCTGATCGTAGTTGGCGTTGCGTTGGATACAATGAAACAGATAGAATCGCACTTGTTGTTAAGAAGTTATGAAGGTTTTGTAAAATAGGAGATGATTTTGTAATGAACATTATCCTTTTAGGGCCTCCCGGGGCAGGAAAAGGAACGCAGGCAGAATTGATCAAAGCGAGTTACCCCATACTTCATATTTCAACCGGGGATATGTTCAGAGAAGCTGTCCGTAATGAAACTGCGATGGGATTGGAAGCCAAGAAATATATGGATGCAGGCCAACTGGTACCGGATGAAGTTACCATAGGTGTGGTTGAGGAGCGGCTGTCTCAACCGGATTGCAGTAACGGATTTCTGTTGGATGGTTTTCCCCGTACGATTCCGCAAGCAGAAGCTTTGGATAAAGTATTGGCGGGATTGGGGAAGGATGTTGACCTGGCTCTGGAAATTACCGTTCCTGATTCGATTATTATTGAGCGTATGACGGGCAGAGTTAGTTGCAGCCAATGTAAAGCAGTTTACAATACCAATTTTAATCCTCCTGCACAGGCGGGTATTTGTGACAAATGTGGCGGAGAGCTTGTGCAACGCAGCGATGACAAGGAAGAAACTGTCAAGAATCGTTTGAAAGTTTATGCGGAACAAACCCAACCGCTTTTAAATTACTATGAAAAATCAGGCAAACTAAAAAGTCTGGATGGCAATCGCGATCCCCAGATAGTATTTAAGGATGTACAAAGTTTGCTGGGGAAATGCTAAATGATCACCATCAAAACCCGCGCAGAGATCGAAAAGATGAGGCGTTCCGGTCAAATAGTGGCACAAACTCTCAGTCTGATCGAAGCAGCGATAAAACCAGGAATTACTACTGCTTCGTTGGATGCGCTGGCGATGGAGGAATGCAGAAAGAATAAGGCTATTCCAGTATTTAAAAACTATCCCCATCCTCGCAGGGGAAAACCTTTTCCCGGTGCTATATGTGTATCCGTTAATGAAGAGGTTGTGCATGGCATCCCAGGTGAAAGGATCCTCCAGGAGGGAGATATTGTAAGCGTTGATTTTGGAGTAATAGCAGATGGTTTTGCCGGGGATTCAGCCATAACCGTACCGGTAGGTGAAGTTGATCCAGTTTTAATGAAGCTGATCAAAACTACCGAGCAGTCATTGCTTAAAGGGATTGAACAGGCCCAGGCAGGAAACCGATTAGGATATGTTTCCAGTGCTATCCAAAATTTCGCTGAAAACAATGGATTTTCAGTAGTCAGAGGCAGGAAGAACAGCGGGCCGGTTTTGAAAGCAGGAATGACAATGGCGATAGAACCCATGATTAATCAGGGAAGCTATCATGTGTACACTGAAAAGGATGAGTGGACGGTGGTTACAAGAGATGGACTGCCTTCAGCGCACTTTGAACACAGTATTGTTGTCTGGGATCATGGCCCTGAGATTCTTACCAAAAGGTGACGGGGGTGACTGATGATATCTGAAAACATGTTGGGAAGACTTGTATATTCCTTGAATGGAAGAGACCAAGGCAGGCCTTTTGTTATTATCAGAATCGTAAATGAACGTTACGTAATCGTTAGTGACGGGGATACACGAAAAATTGAAAACCCCAAAATGAAAAACGTAAAGCATTTGCAGTACACCAAAATAAAAGCCAACGAGGTCATTGACTATTTAAATAGAGGAGAAGTTCCTGATAACCATATTATTAAAAGGAACATCAGGCAGATACTTGAAAGAGGAGAAACAGAGGGGAAGGAGGTCTGGTAAATGGCTAAAGATGACGTTATTGAGGTAGAGGGTAAAGTATTGGAACCATTGCCTAACGCCATGTTTACGGTAGAACTGGAAAATGGCCATAAAGTCCTCGCCCATATTTCAGGGAAAATGCGCATGAATTTTATCAGAATTTTACCTGGCGATCGAGTAATGGTTGAACTGTCGCCTTATGATTTAAATCGCGGCAGGATCACTTATCGTTTCAAGTAGCTTTCTACCGTTAAAGGAGGTATCGTTTCGTGAAAGTAAAACCGTCTGTAAAACCAATGTGTGAAAAGTGCAAAGTCATTAAACGCAATGGCAAAGTAATGGTAATATGCGAAAATCCCAAGCATAAACAGGTGCAGGGATAAATAGACCCATAGAAGTTTCAAAGACAGTTAAAAGCATAATTAAACTGAAGGATGTGAAAAAATTTGGCAAGAATATCAGGTGTTGATTTACCCCGTGACAAGAGAGTTGAAATCTCCCTTACCTATATTTTTGGGATCGGGAAAGCATCATCGCAGAAAATATTGGCCGAAGCAGGTATAAACCCTGATACGAGGGTGAAAGATTTAACCGAGGAAGAAGTTTCCAAGCTCAGAGCCATTATCGATAAAAACTATACCGTGGAAGGCGACCTGCGCAGAGATGTGAGCATGAGCATCAAGAGATTGATGGATCTGGGTTGCTATCGGGGTATTCGCCATCGGCGCGGATTACCGGTAAGAGGCCAGAATACCAAGACCAATGCCCGCACCCGCAAAGGACCTAAACGTACTGCCGGCGGCAAGAAGAAGTAGTTTTATAAAGGAGGATAATTGAGTGGCACGAAGAACAGCAACCACGCGTGTTAAAAGGCGTGAAAAAAAGAACATAGCCGAAGGTATCGCGCATATCAAATCGACCTTTAACAATACAATCATATCTATTACCGACAAACACGGCAATGCAATATCTTGGGCCAGTGCCGGCACATCGGGGTTTAAAGGTTCCCGTAAGAGCACCCCATTTGCTGCCCAGCAGGCGGCTGAAACTGCTGCCCGCGCTGCCATGGAACATGGACTCAAGGAAGTTGAGTGCTATGTAAAAGGACCTGGCGCAGGCCGTGAAGCAGCAATCCGTTCTTTACAGGCAGCGGGTTTGGAAGTAAGCGTTATTAAGGATGTTACCCCCATCCCCCATAATGGTTGCAGACCGCCAAAAAGAAGAAGGGTATAAGGAGGGAATCGTTTAAGTGGGAAGATATACTGATTCAGTTTGTCGCCAGTGCCGCCGCGAAGGTGAAAAATTGTTCCTAAAAGGAGATCGCTGTTACTCAACCAAATGTGCAGTTGAGAAAAGACCCTTCGTACCAGGTCAGCATGGGCAAAAACGTAAACAGAAAACCAGTGAATATGGTTTGCAGCTGAGAGAAAAACAGAAGACCAAACGTATTTATGGAGTAAGCGAAAAACAATTCCGTAACTCCTTCAAGAAAGCCGACCGCCAAACTGGTATAACCGGTGATAATCTTATGATTTTGCTGGAAAGACGGCTGGATAATGTTGTTTTCAGAATGGGTCTGGCCAGTTCACGCAAAGAAGCGCGCCAGCTTGTAAATCACGATCATTTCACCATTAACGGCAAGAAGGCCAACATACCTTCCATGCTGGTTAAAGCAGGTGATTTTATACAAGTCAAAGAAGGAAGTGCCAGTTCAAGCAAGTTTGATGATCTTAAAGCAGCTGCAGCCTATAAAACTGCTCCCGAGTGGCTGGAAGTAGATGTTGAGAATCTCAGCGGCAAAGTACTGGCCTTACCAAGCAGAGAACAGATAGATACAGTTGTCAGCGAACAGCTCATCGTTGAACTATACTCTAGATAATCTATCTATATTTTTTACCTCTAATAGACAAGGAGGGGATAATTAGTGCTAGAGATGGAAAAACCTCGTATCGAGCGGGTGGAACAGGATCCATCAACCAATTATGGCAAGTTTGTGATAGAACCACTGGAGAGAGGCTATGGCACAACCCTGGGCAATGCCTTGCGCCGGGTGCTGTTGTCTTCATTACCGGGTGCGGCAGTCACATCCATAAAGATTGACGGAGTTCTACATGAATTTTCCACTATACCTGGCGTGCTGGAAGATACTACCGAGCTGATTCTAAATATCAAACAAATGATTTTACGTTATGATGGAAATGAACGCAAAATCATTCGTATCGAACAAAAAGGCAAAAAAGACGTATGTGCAGGCGATCTGGAACCGGATGCAGAAGTGGAAGTACTTAATCCGGATCTACATATAGCCAGCCTCGACGATGATGGTGTTTTGGAAATCGAAATGACCGTTGAAAGAGGCCGGGGATATGTGGGTGCCGATCAGCAACCGCACAAGAATGATGATATTGTAGGGTTGCTGCCTATCGATTCAATTTTTACTCCGGTAACGAAAGTCAATTATACGGTTGACAATGCCCGGGTAGGCAAAAGAACCGACTTTGATAAACTGGTGTTGGAAGTCTGGACCAATGGCAGTATTAAACCCGAGGAAGCGATTAGCTTTTCAGCTCAGATCTTGATTCAATATCTCAGTTTGTTTACTGAAATTGATGATACCTATGCAGAGGTTGAGATCCTGGTTGAGAAGGAAGAAGAGAAAAAAGACAAAGTACTGGAAATGTCAATTGAAGAACTGGAACTTTCAGTACGCGCCTCCAATGGACTTAAACGGGCCAACATCAATACAGTTGGAGATCTGATTGAAAAGACCCGTGAAGAAATGAGCAAGATAAGAAATCTGGGGCAAAAATCTCTGGAAGAGATTGAGCGCAGGTTGAATGAAATGGGATTTACATTCAAGAAATCAGAAGATTAGAGAGGAGGGTATTCCTTGAGTTACCGCAGATTCGGACAATTAGCAGATCATCGCAGATCAATGATGAGAAACTCAGTAACCTCTTTGCTGGAAAATGGGAGCATTACGACCACTGAAACCAGAGCCAAAGATATCAGAAAAGTTGCCGATAAGATGATTAGTCTGGCCAAAAAGGGCGATCTGCATTCCAGAAGACAGGCTGAATCATATCTGATGAAAGAAGAAGTGGTCTACAAGCTTTTCAATGGCATAAATGAGCGTTTTACAAATCGTGACGGCGGTTACACCCGGATTATCAAAACCGGCTATCGCAAAGGCGATGGAGCTCCGATGGTAAAAATCGAGCTGGTTGACTAGACGTTGGGAGAATCATCTCCCTGGTCCCCAGTAAGAGCCGATATCACTCATAAAAAGTATCACAGGAGGATTTGTAAACATCCTCCTAATTTTTTGCAAGCTAATATGACTCGAGGAAAAGGGCAGAAAATTTTACGGTTACCGGGTGGCATTTATTGATCAGACCAAGGAGATGATCCCCATGCCGAAAATCAAGCTGGTAATGGAATATGACGGCAGCCATTATCATGGTTTTCAAAGACAGCTCAACGCCAACACTATTCAGGCTGAGTTGGAGCAGGCCATTTATAATATTAGCCGGGAATCAGTTGCAGTAATAGCGGCGGGTCGAACCGATGCCGGGGTACATGCTCTTGGCCAGGTGGCAGCTTTCAGTACAGAGACGGAAATCCCGGCTGACAAGTGGCGTTTGGCTTTAAACAGTTTCCTGCCTGTAGATATTCGCATACTGGAGAGTGAAGCAGTATCTGCTTCATTTCATCCCCAATATGATGCCCTGTATAAGAGTTATTGTTATTTGATTTACCGGAAGAAGGAGCGGGCAGTTTTTTTCCGTAAATATGCCCTGATTTGTGATCAGCAACTTGATTTGGAAGCTATGCAGTCAGGCTGTAATCACATTCTCGGCAGGCACGATTTCCGCTGCTTTTGTGCCAGCGGCTCGGGAGCCAAAACCTGGGAAAGAACGGTACACATCTGCAGCCTGGCGGATGAAGGAGACTGGCTGAAGCTGAATATAACCGCAGATGGATTTTTATACAATATGGTACGTATCATCATGGGAACCCTTTTGGAAATAGGCCGCGGACGCTTTCAGCCAGAGCAGATAGCCGATATAATCGCTTCCTGCCAGCGCAGTCAGGCTGGTCCTACTGCAGCTCCACAGGGGCTATATCTGTGCTCGGTTAGATATCCGCAGATATAATTCGAAAAAAATGTTGCGTATAGCAACAATTATCAAAGCAATATGACAGCATTTCTTGACAAACGCAATTAATTATGGATAAAATAAAAAGGCAGTCTCTAAACTCCTGTTTGGCTCCAGCCCCGTTGACAAGCAGAGAGCACGGAGCAATTGTTTGTGTTCGAAACACATTAGCAACAGGAGGGAAATTCTTTGAAAACATATATGGCGAAACCAGCGGAAATTGACCGCAAATGGTACGTGATAGATGCAGATGGCCAGACTCTGGGCAGACTTGCTTCAGAAGTTGCCTCCATTTTGAGAGGTAAACACAAGGCTATTTATACACCCCACGTTGACACCGGTGATTTTGTAATAGTAATCAATGCTGACAAAATTCAGATGACCGGCAACAAGCTAAATGATAAAATGTACCGCCATTATTCCGGCTATCCTGGCGGATTGAAAGAAGTCAACTATGGAACCCTGTTGGCCAAAAAACCTGAGAAGGCAATTGAAGCCGCTATCAAAGGGATGTTGCCTCACAACCGTTTAGGCCGGGCGATGTACAAGAAGTTGAAGGTTTACAGAGGCAGCGAACATCCGCATCAGGCCCAAAAACCAGAACTTCGTGAACTGAGAGGTTAGGAGGATCGATATGGCTAGTGTACAATACTGGGGAACCGGAAGAAGAAAAACGGCAATTGCCAGAGTAAGATTAGTACCCGGCAGTGGAAATATAAATATTAATAACCGTACATTTGAAGATTTCTTTCCCAATAAAACCAGTCGTCTGATCGTTTTGCAGCCGATGGAACTGACCAATACGACCGGAAGATTCGACGTTATTTGCCGGGTTAACGGCGGTGGCGTTACCGGCCAGGCCGGCGCCGTAAGACTGGGTATTGCCCGGGCGCTGATTAAAGCAAATCCGGAACTCAGACCTACTTTAAAAAGAGCTGGCTTCCTGACCCGCGACCCGCGTATGGTGGAGAGAAAGAAATACGGTCTACACAAGGCCCGCAAAGCTCCCCAATACAGCAAACGTTAACATTACAAAAGACAAACACCTTCTGGATCATAACAGAAGGTGTTATTTTTTTGCTCTTTTTGCTGCAGGCATTTTGCTTCCTTATATTATCGTTCCTTAGTGCATATAAATAGATATTCGAAGGTGCAATACAGGAGGGATCAAATTGGGTAGGAGAAACGGGGAGAAAGATGAACTGCGTCAACCCGCTAGCAGGATTGTGATCATAAAGAAGAAAACCGCGGTTATAACTGCCGTCGTCATTATAGCAATCGTCCTGACAGCATCAGCCATTTGGACTGTTGAAAGGCAGGAACTGCCAGCCATGTCTTACGTGATCGCCGGTCAGGTAATCGCCGTGGATGCCGGTCATGGCGGGATAGATCCCGGAGCGTCCAGGTACGGATATGAGGAAAAAGATATTACCCTGGCTATCAGCAGAAAACTGGTTCGTTATCTGGAGCAATCAGGTGCTAAAGTAGTCCATCTTCGTACCGGAGAAGGTGATCTCTGCGGAGATAACTTTAAAGGTAAAATTCGCGATAGAAAAAGACGGGATCTGGCCTTGCGTGTTGAGAAAGCCAAAAGTGCCAAAGCAGATTTATATATCAGCATTCATACCAATGCTGATTTGAGTCCCCGCTGGTCCGGTGCCCAAACCTTTTATAAAGCCGGGCAGGAAAAAAGCAAACGTACCGCCATCGCCATCCAGGATGAATTAATCCGTGTTTTGGGCAATAATAAACGTGAAGCCAAAACCGGCAGTTATTATATTTTGGACAAAGCCCCCATGCCCATTGTCATCGTGGAAGTAGGCTTTTTGTCCAATCCCCGTGAGGCTCAATTACTGGTTTCTAATGAATATCAGGAAAAAATCGCCTATGCGATTTGTTCCGGAATTGTAAAATCATACTTGCCAGAGAAAAAAAGCAGTAATAAGCTGAAATGAAGAAGCATCTATAAATATCTTGAGGAGGCTGGGCTATGATCAGTTATGGAGCATTGATGCCGCATCCACCGGTTTTAGTCAAGGAAATAGGCGGCGGACAGCTGCGGCAGCTGCAAACCAGTCTGGAGGCATTGTCGGCCATAAGCAGTGAACTGCTGGCTTCAGAGCCTGATTGCATTGTTTTTCTTACGCCCCATGGCAATGTTTTTCAGGACAGTTTGAGTTATTTGACATCAGTACATCTGCAAGGCGGCTTAAGTGATTTTGGCTGGTCAGATTCATGGACAAGCCTTGACAATGATCTGCAACTGATGCAAACCATCGTAGATCTGGCCGAAGCGAAAGGCTTGCCTCTTTTGGCAGTTACTTCGGATCTGGCTGTACGTTACCATCTGAAAGAGAATCTTGACCACGGTATTTTGGTACCGTTGTATTTTCTGCAGCAGGCAGGTATGGGAAAGATACCAATGGTGGCGATCAGTGTTGGTCTGCTTTCTAATGAAGAACTATATCAGTTCGGGAAAACCATCCAGGAAGCCAGCGATCAACTGGGCCGCCGAATTGCCATACTGGCTTCAGGCGATATGTCTCATGCATTGAAGGAAGAGGGCCCTTATCGCTTCCATCCGGACGGGCCTCGATTTGATCAGACGGTCAAGCAAGCTTTCGATCAGGGAGATTTCGTGAGCCTCTTGGAAATACCGCCGCAGTTGCGTGAAAACGCACGGGAATGTGGGTATCCCTCCATACTTATTTTGATTGGGGCGTTGGACGGTTATAAGCCTGATAAAATAACAACCAGTTATGAAGGTCCTTTCGGGGTAGGTTATCTGTGCGCGGGGATAAAGCCCGGTCAGAAGACAGAGAGCATGATACCCGTTTTGAAGAGGCGCAAAGCTGAACTTACAGCAGCACGTCGCCGCCAGGAAGGGCCGTTGGTACGCTGGGCCAGACTTAACCTGGAACACGCGGTTATCGGGTGCAAAGCACCGGAGCTGGAGGCAGAGCTGCAGGATCTGAAGACGCAAAGGGCAGCAGCTTTTGTATCCATCAAGAAGGGAGGCAGTTTAAGGGGCTGTATCGGCACGATCTTGCCTGCCTATAAAGATTTGGCCGAGG
>JAGFXV010000271.1 GCA_017861475.1 Bacillota bacterium
TCACCTTATGACTGGCAGATGCTTGACAGCATCTGTGCTTCCGTTGATGCGGAAATAAAGATTCACCTCAAAGTAGATACCGGCCTGGGACGTTTTGGATTGCGTGAAAAGGAAATTCTGACACTGATCCCGGAAATGAAAAAGAGTCAGATTAATATTGAAGGAATTTATACTCACATGGCCGCGGCTGCATCCAGTCCGGCTTACACCCGCCGGCAATTTGCTGATTTTATGCAGATTCTTTACAAGCTGGGGGAGGCTGGGCTGCAGATACCGCTGCGGCATTGCGCCAATAGTGCCGTTTTGCTCAAATACCCTCAGATGCAGCTGGATGCGGTACGAGTGGGGACACTGCTTTCAGGACAAGCACCGGTTGGTACTGCGCTGCATGATTTGGTGCTGGAAGATCCATTTACGTTTAAGACCCGAATCATTTCTCTGCGAAAACTTGAAAAAGGCAGCTATCTGGCTTATTATCGCAGTTATCGCCTGAAAAAAGCAGCGCAGCTTGCGGTTATCCCCGTTGGTTTTATTGATGGGCTGGCGCTGCAGGTAGGCAACAAACCTTCCGGCTGGCTGGATCTGCTTAAAACCCTGGTCAAACTAATATTGCTTTATGGCAACGTTGCTCGTTTTGGTCAGCAGGTCAGCATTGCGGGTACAAAATATCCGGTGCGGGGAAAAGTATTTATGCAGATGGCGCTGGTTGAAATTCCTTTGGATCGTGAGGTTAAAATCGGGGAAGAAGTGGAGGTGCCGATCAGAAAGACGCTTACATCACCGGATATAACCAGAATCTATCTGCAAAATGAAAAAGTGGTTAAAATTTCCACAAAAGAAGGTGGAATGAATTCACCTGTCGAATTTCTATCATTTAAAGCTTAAATAGACACTGCTTATTTCAATATAGGATTTACAACAAATAACTCTATTCGGATGCAAATAACTATATTGGAGTGGGGATCATGAAGGGAAAAATATTAATTGTCGATGATCAAAAAGGGGTAAGAAGATTACTGGAAGAGCTCTTCAAGAAGGAGGGCTGGGATGTTAACGTGGCTTCTGATGGTCAAGAGGCGATCAACAAGGTTGAGGAAGGATTGCCGGATATTATTTTAATGGATGTAAAAATGCCAAATATGAACGGCCTGGAAGCATCCCAAATCATTCTTCAGGCTCATAACCATGTCCCTATTATTATGATGACCGCCTATGGCGAAATTGAAGTGGTAAAAAAAGCGCTGGAAGCGGGAGTCAGAAAATGTATTACCAAACCCTTCGATATAATTATTTTGCGGGATATGGTAAATAATCTTATTAATGAGCAAACAGCCTGAGCAATGTTTATAATATTGAAGTGACAATTTTAAGTATGTTTATTGCGAGCCTTTTCAGACCCGAAATAATAAATATTAATATTTTAAGAGGTGGTAAAGATGGCACTAGTATCTGTCAGCGAATTATTGTACAAGGCTGAACGGGAAGGGTATGCAGCAGGGGCTTTAATCGCAAATAATATGGAAATCGTGCAAACGATCACCGGATCGATTACTTAAATGCAGGACAGGTCACTTCGGAGCACGCGATACCTTTTTTAAGGAGGGATGTTTTTTGCGAATTTTCATTGATTCTGCTAATATAGAAGAAATCAAAGATATTAATATGATGGGTTTCTTGGCAGGTGTTACCACCAATCCAAGTTTGGTAGCCAAGGAAAAAAGAGACTACCGGGAGGTTATACGGGAAATCTGTGCGATTGTAGATGGTCCCATCAGTGCTGAAGTAATTGCCCAGGATTATGCCGGTATGATAAAGGAAGCTGAAATGCTGGCAGGGATTCACCCGAATGTGGTTGTGAAGATCGCCATGACCGAAGATGGACTGAGGGTTATTAGGGATCTCAAGCAAAAGGGAATTAAAACCAATGCGACGCTGATATTTTCTGCGACCCAGGCGCTGCTGGCGGCAAGGGCCGGAGCAAGTTATGTCAGTCCTTTTCTGGGTCGGGTAGATGATACTGCAAACGACGGATTGATTCTGCTGGAAGACATTATGACCATCT
This sequence comes from Bacillota bacterium, assembly GCA_017861475.1. Classification (GTDB taxonomy): domain Bacteria; phylum Bacillota; class Syntrophomonadia; order Syntrophomonadales; family Syntrophomonadaceae; genus Syntrophomonas_B. The sequence continues at coordinate 2,063 of JAGFXV010000271.1, forward strand.
TCAATCAATTCATGCTGGATACGGAAGTGATTGCGGCCAGTATCCGACATCCCGTTCATGTCCTGCAAGCTGCCAGGATCGGTTCCCATATTGCAACCGTACCATACAAGATAATCAAACAAATGATAAAACATCCTCTTACCGATGCAGGGATTCAGAGATTCCTGCAAGACTGGCAGGAGGCATTTCAATCGTAATAAAAGCAACACATGTTTTCGTTAAGAGAGAGTATTTTATGAAGCAAAGATATAGGAGGGTTTGTTGTGGAAAGAGAGCTGGCGCTGGAATTTGCGCGGGTAACTGAAGCTGCGGCGCTTACATCAGCTCGCTGGGTTGGACTGGGTGACAAGGAAGCGGCAGATGATGCTGCCGTTACAGCTATGCGGGTTATGTTTGATACCGTTTCAATTGATGGAATTGTAGTAATAGGTGAAGGGGAACTGGACGAGGCTCCCATGCTTTATATTGGTGAAAAAGTGGGTCTGGGGGTTGCGCCCAAAGTGGATATAGCGGTTGACCCTTTGGAAGGGACCAATCTGGTTGCCAAAGGATTAAATGGAGCCATAGCTGTTTTGGCTTCTGCTCCTTCAGGTACACTACTGCACGCTCCAGATATGTATATGGATAAAATTGCCGTCGGTGCAGAATGTAAAGGCAGAGTATTTTTAGATGCTCCGGTCAAGGAGAACCTGCGTCAGGTGGCCAAGGCTCTGGATAAATCCATCCATGAAGTCACCGTCGTTATCCTGGACCGCGAACGCCATCAGGGAATCATCGAAGAGGTCAGAAGTGCAGGCGCCCGCATCAGATTAATAAGTGACGGGGACGTATCTCCGGGAGTGGCGGCTGCCTATGAAAATTCAGGTGTAGATATGTTGCTGGGTATTGGTGGAGCTCCGGAAGGAGTTATCACTGCCGCGGCTTTAAAATGTATGGGAGGAGATTTTCAGGCCCGTCTTTGTCCGGAAGACGAAAATGAAATCAGGCGCTGTCACGAGATGGGCATCAAGGATGTCAGACAACTTTTTACCATCGACGAACTTGTCAAATCAGATGATGTAATTTTTGTAGCTACTGCTATTACTGATTCATATTTGCTTAAGGGAGTAAGATATGCCAAAGGACGTGCAATTACCCAAACGATGGTAATGCGCAGTGCTTCAGGTACGATCCGCTTTATTGAAGCCAACCATTGCTTGGATAAAAAACCATTATTTAAAGATAAACGCATAACCATGACATTGGAATGATATACTGATAAAGCAAACTCATCGCACATTCTTCTGCTGCCAGGATTTTGCCTATCTGTTTACTTGATCAACATAAGGTAAGAATATATACAGAGGCCGAGATACAATCCTCTGTATATACCCTCCGGGGATTCTGCCCCGAGCAGATCATCACTATAGTTATCCAATGAAACGTTGACAGTTTAATATCCGGCTGACGAGAATTCTTTATCCGGGAATATTATGGAGTCCTACAGGTACTGCCTGCTTTGCATCAATTCACATTTTTACGCTTTCAACAGCGAGAGGAGGAACATTTTGAAAGTAAATATTTCAGAGCTTGAAAACAAAACCATGCTGGAACTGTATCAGATTGCCAAGGAAATAAATCTGGCCGGTTATTCCAAGCTGCGCAAGAAGGAACTGGTATTTGAAATTACCAAAGCCCTAACCCATTCAAATGAATTGCTGCAAGCTTCCGGAGTATTGGAAATCATGCCGGAC
>JAGFXV010000027.1 GCA_017861475.1 Bacillota bacterium
TTGAATTTTTTGAAAAATTTAAAGGAGGACAAAAAAATGAAATTAAGCGCAAAAGAATACAAACTGATTGTTGAAAATTCTCCTAACATGATATGGCGAGCTGGAATGGATGCAAAATGTAATTATTTCAACCAAACATGGCTAAAATTCACGGGAAGATCGCTTGAACAGGAAATAGGCGATGGGTGGGCAGAAGGCGTGCATGCAGAAGATTATAATCGCTGCATTCAAATCTATCTTGACTCGTTTGCCAAAAGAGTATCGTTTGAAATGGATTATCGTCTCAAACGTTCCGATGGAATTTACCGCTGGATAAATGACAGAGGTGTTCCAATATTCGATGATAATGAAAATTTCGCAGGTTATATAGGCAGCTGTATGGACGTCACAGAGAAAAAAGAGGGCGAAATACTTAAAGATCAAGCATATATAGATTCGCTTTGCAAAATTTATAATCGCAACTTTTTAGAAACAAATATTCGCTTCCATTTTGAAAAAGCACTTCGGAATGGCTGTAATCTATCGTTTATTATGGCGGATATCGATGATTTCAAGCAGGTAAACGATCAATTCGGACACTTGGCCGGAGATAAGGTTTTGGTACAAGTAGCCTCAATATTGAAGGAAAGTGTTCGCGACATAGATATTTGCGGCAGGTATGGCGGAGAGGAATTTGTCGTTATTGCGGTAAATTCAGATTTAGACCAAGCATTTCAAATCGCCGAGCGCATCCGTAAGTCCATTGCCTCAAGTACGATATATGTAGATACCGAAAATACAATGGCCATTCCAATTACTGTAAGTTGCGGCGTAAGCAGTATACAAGGGTGCAATTCATTAGAGGAAATGATAAATCGCATGGATCAAGGGCTTTATTTAGCCAAGCGTTCAAGCAAGAACTGCGTTAAATATGTATAAAATTTATACTGGGACCGTTGCAGGTTTTGTGTGAACCTTGCAAAGTTACTTAGTGATATGTAAATTGGTTGATTAAAAAAGTAGCTCCATCCGTTGCAACCACAATATTTCCGTTCAAGTCTGTCCGGTAAACAGCCGCACCAATGTTTCCAAGGTTGTCCAGCGTTTCCTGGTGCGGGTGTCCGTAAGTATTGCCTGCCCCGCAGCAGATAACAGCCGCCTTGGGGCTTACTTGTTTTAGAAACTCCGGGCTGCTGGATGAACTGCTGCCATGGTGCCCGACCTTTACTATTTCAGCCTCCAGGTTTCCCGTCAGAGCTTGTTCAACCGGTGTTTCCGCATCGCCCATAAACAAGAATTCAACATCTCCGGTATCCAAACGGCAGACCACTGAATAATCATTGACTTCATCGCCCCAGTCCTGATCGCCGGTTAAAATCTGCAAGGTAACCTTGCCATAGGAGAACGTTTGATAATTATCGGCCAGCCAGGTACAACCTTCCGCTTTTGCAGTCGCAGCATAAATGCTGTATGTTTTTGTAGAAGCATCTTTGCCGCTGTCTATGATCTCATCAATACGGAAAGCGTTCAGCACGTCAGACAGCCCGCCGATATGGTCCTCATGCGGATGCGTGGCCACCATGAGTTCAATGTCATCCACTCCCTGCCCCTGGAGATAATCAACCACTGCCGGCCCGTCAGCAACATTGCCGCCATCAATCAGTATGTCGTTGTGATTGGGAAGCTGTATGTAAATGCTGTCGGCCTGGCCAACGTCTATGAAATGCACTTTGGTCAGGGTTGCTGAATATTCCTGAGAAAATATCGTAATCGTCTGCGTCGTTCCATCCCAAGCTACTGCTCCGCCAAAAGCTTCGCCCACAAAACGCAGCGGAGCAAGGGTGCGGCCATTCACGATTTTGGCCGGTACATCCAATTGTTTAACCTTCCCGTTAATGGTAGGTTTGGTCGAACCGATCCTCAGTACAACCGTTGTGCCATCCTTAACCGCAGAAGCCGTTTGGGTAGCCTGGTCCCACGAAACAGTTGCCCCCATGGCCTCAAAAATTGCCCGCAGCGGCACCAGCGTACGGCCGTCTTCAATGGCCGGAGGAACTTCAAAGGCAAGCTGCCGGCCATCCAGGTTGACCGTCGGCGCTGCCAGCGCAGGCGTTGCAAATATTGCAATAAAAATAGCTATGAGCAGCAGCAAATAATTTCTTTTGTTTATGATTCCGTTCATTAAACCATCCCGCTTTCCTGAAGTATATAATCAGTCGTTGTCTTCATGTGATAATAAACAACGATATGCTTAAAGCACAAATTTCGCTTACACCGAATGCTTGGCCTCATTATCAAGGCTCAACTTTCTATCCTCACGGAGTCTTTTTAGATTTTCAGCGATTACAATACTATTTTAGAATAGAAATTTGAAGTTTAAAATCGTGGCTTGAATTTTATAAATTAATTTTGCTTTTTAAGATTCCGGTTGTAATCAAACAACAGGCAAGACAAGCGTTGCTTGAACTGGGGGAGGCATTATGATATATTCGATACGAGGTGAAAACGGTGCAACTGAGCAGCAGATTTCCGGTAGCGGTACAAATACTTATCCTTATCGCCTGGACACCGGATGAGTATAAGTTAACCAGCGATGTAATCGCCCAAAGCGTCAATACAAATCCGGTATTGATCCGCAGGGTCGTGGGCTATTTGAAAAAAAGCGAGCTGGTTTTAGTTTCACCCGGCAAAAGAGGGATAAAACTGGCCAAGAAACCTGGTGAAATAACATTGCTTGATGTTTACCAGGCTATGGAGCTTACGGAACAGGATTCACTGTTCGGACTGCACCCGGACCCCAATCTGAAATGTCCAATCGGTAACCAGATCAACAAAGTGCTGACACCGCGTTTTGATCGGGCAAGAAAGTCTATGGAAGAATCACTGGCCGGTGTGACCATTGAAGAACTGCTTTCAGAATTTCCACCGTTCTATATTCCAGAAGGTTTTATCGCAAAACAATAAATAGATCATCAGAGCAGGTCGCAATATCTGCTCTTTTTTTATTCTTCAAAACAAGGTGGAAGAATTGTTGCGTTTGGCTGCAATTAAATATGATTGACTTGAATGAAGTCGCATGATAATGTGTAACTGTAGCAGTTACACATTATCATGCGATATTATATTATAAACGATGAGAACCGGATAAACCGTTAAAGGAGGACAAATTGATGGGAGAGTGGAGAAAGAGTGCCTGTGTCTTATGTGCCCAGGGCTGCGGATTGGAGATGCTGGTGGAAAATAATCAGATCGTCAAGGTCCGCGGGGACAAGGATAACCCACGCTCTTTAGGATATTGCTGCCGCAAAGGGCTGAGCATGGCTCATCATGTCCATAACGATGACCGTTTGACGTATCCGCTCAAAAAAATTGGTGACCATCACGAACGTATCAGCTGGGAACAAGCCCTGAACGAGATTTCCCAAAAAATGCTGGCCATCAAGGAAAAACATGGTGGCAAGGCCATCGCCTATATGGGCGGCGGGGCGCTGGGCGGGCAAATGCAAGTTGGGGTTGGACTGCGCCTATTGAGTCTCCTCGGTTCCCGTTATTACTACTCCTCGCTTGCCCAGGAATTTTCCAACAGTTACTGGGTCGACGGACGTGTGACCGGCAAGCAGAGTCTGGTGACCATGTCGGATGTCCATAATGCCGATACCGTGGTGGCCTGGGGATGGAATGGCTGGATGAGCCATCAGGAGCCGCGCACTCGTGAACTGATCTTGAAATTAAAAAAAGATCCGAATAAAAAGCTGATCGTCATCGACCCGCGCCGCTCGGAAACAGCGGAACGATCCGATATCCACCTGCCCATCCGTCCGGGGACGGACAGCATGCTCCTTAAAGCCATAATCCGCATCATTTTGGACCAGGGTTGGGAAGACCAGGCGTTTATTGCCGCGCATGTCAATGGCTGGGAGGAAGTCAAACCCCTGTTTGAAGGATTTGATGCCCGGCGTGCGGTCATAGAAGTCTGTGGTTTGGATTATGATACGGTGGTGGAAGTTGCCCGTTTGTTGGCCCAAACCAAGTCCTGTATCCATCAGGACCTGGGCATTTATATGAACCGCAACTCCAGCATCAATAATTATATGCTGCATATTCTGCGGGCCATCACCGGACGTTTCTGTGTAGAAGGCGGGCAAATTCTGCCGGCGGTACTTTTCCTCATGGGCAGCGATAGTGATGAACGCAATCCCAAAACCTGGCGCACGGTCAAGACCAACATGTTCCCGATTTTGGGTACATTCCCGCCAGCCGTCTTCCCTGAGGAAGTATTAAACGATCATCCTGACCGGCTCAGGGCCTTGATTGTCAGTGGCTGCAACCCGTTGCGCTCTTATCCTGATACCCAGGCGTATGAAAAAGCCTTTGCCGAGTTGGAACTGTCGGTATGTTTGGAAATCGTCTATAATGAGACCGCCCGTCTCAGTGATTATGTGCTGCCCTGTTTAAGCTATCCGGAATCTTATGATACGGTTTGTTTCAATTATTCCTATCCGGACTTTTATTTCCAAATGAAGCAGCCGGTGATGGAGCCGTTGAGCAGTGAAAGCCGGGAGGGTTCCCGTATCATTCTTGATCTCATCAAAGCCATGGGCTTCCTGCCAGTGTTCCCGCAGTCGCTTTATGATACAGGAAAAGAAGGAATTTCCGCCTATTTAGGGGCCTTGGGCACGTATGTCCAGGAAAATCCATCCTATGCCAAAAAGATTCCGCTGATCATGGCAGAAACGTTGGGTACTGCTTTAGGTTCTGTCAATCAGGCCATGATCATAGGCTTGTTGGTTTCCAGCAGCAAGGCATTTAAAGCAGGCGCTGTCGCCATGGGCTATCCGGCTGATTTCTCCATGATTGAAGCCATATACAAGGATATCCTGGCCCATCCGCAGGGAATGATCCTGGCCAGGTTTCAGGGTGACAACTTCAGTATGTTGAAAACCGAGGACAAAAAACTGGCTCTAAAAATAGATGAATTGATGAAACCGATGCAGGAGGCTAGCATTGAAAATGAAATAGAAAAGCTGAAGATGCCTGATGAATTTCCACTCATCCTGCATTCCGGACTGCACCATGAAACAGTTGCCAATACCAGCCTGCGCAATCCAGAATGGAACAAAGGCAAACGCTGTATGACCATGCTGATGCATGACGCAGACGCCGCCCGGCTCAATCTGGCGGACGGAGACAAGGCGATCATTACCACCAAAGCTTCCTCAGCCGAGGTGGAAGTGGAGATCAGTTCCTACGCTGCTCCCAACTGCGTATATATCCGCCACGGACAGGGGCTGATTTATAATGGCGTTAAATATGGCGTTAATGTCAATGACCTGGTCTTGACCACTGATCGTGATGAAATGTGTACGCCCCTGCACCGTCGCATCCCCTGCCGGGTGGAAAAAGCTTAGACACAAAAATTCTTTTTCATGTTGAACTCAAATAATGATGATTGAAATATGTTGGGGATATCTGGCTGAAAATATAAAAATAATTTGAACGGGGGACTCAAAATGGAGGAAGTATTGAAATTCTTAGCGGACAGCAAGGTGTATTTTTTGGCGACCACAGACGGTGTCGGCGGTCGGGTTCGGCCTTTCGGCTTTGCGATGGATTATAAAGGAAAACTGTATTTTGTCACTGCCAAGAACAAAGAGGTGTATCAGCAACTTACCAAACATCCCGATTGTGAGATCTGTGCCTGTTCCCCCACCATGCAGTGGCTGCGGGTAAAAGGCAAGGCAGTGTTCGACGACAGCCGTTCTGCCAAAGAAGCTGTGTTCACGGCCATGCCCGGGTTGAAATATCTCTATAAAGACGGGGTGGACGATCCCATTGTCGCCCCCTTCTGGCTGGATTCGCCTGAGGCGGTCATTATGGATATGTCCGGGGGTTTCAAGCAGATCCAGATGTAGCTTTTTCAGGCCCCTTTCCCGGTTATCACACCAGGTTTCTTTCTATAATAAATATCGCCCGATAATGCGATCAGTGGCACAACCGCCAAAGAGGACTTTAGCGTTTTTCGTATTCAATTTTACGATGTTATACTCCATCTCGGCACTGCCCTGTTCAAGGGAAATGCAATCGCCATTCCAGAGTTTGTTTTTGAGCATATAATAACCAAACGCACTATTACCCGATCCGGTAGCCGGGTCTTCCAAATATCCGAAGCGCGGAGCAAAAACTCTGGTGTGGGCGATATTTTGAGGGTTTTGTACCTCCAGGGAGAAAACCAAAATAATATCAATGTCATGGTCTATACAAAAACTCTTGAGCTGCTGTTCATTCGGCAAGACCCCGATTTCGTCTTCAAGCCTGGCAATAGGTATGATCAATGTTCTTAATCCCGCATCAATTATATCAATCTGATATTTATCAAAAACTTGTCCGGTTTTCAAATTTAGATTACCGGCTATAAGTTCTAATGGTAAATTCGCACCAATATGTTTAGGTTCCGGAGCGGTAATAAATACTGCATCCTGCTCAACAATCAGGTTGTAAACAGTCAATATCCCTTTTCTATTGGTTTCAATCAGCAGTTCACTTTTTCCCATCAAATCCGGTGTACTCTTGATAAGACTATACATGCATGCAATGGTGCCATGTCCGCAGAAATCCACTTCACATTCGGATGAATAATAAACCAGTTTATAATCCGCCTGCGAGGATTTGCTGCAATACACGACTTCGGAAACAAAACCTTTATGCTGCCTGGCAATTGCCTGCATTTTATCTTCGTCCAGCGTTTGTCCATTATCCAAATAAATGCATGCTGCCGGATTGCCCAGTGATTTCTCAGAAGTAAAAGCATCGATCTTCTTATAACTATATTCCTCCATATCTAATCAACCTCCAGATCTCTTAATATTTAAAAATAATCAGCAGTTTTTGTGAAAATGATTTTTGATTTTCAAATTTCCGGATGAATTATATGAAAATCATTTCGATTTTTTAAAAACGAGGATCGTTTTTGCAATTCATCGTTTGATTGAGGATTTTTGTCGGCGGTTTTTTGCTGTTTGCCACATGGATTTTTGCATTTTTCCGAAACACAAATCGCTTTATTCAGGCATTTCTGTTGCAGAAATGTTTCACGTGAAACATTCGTTCCAGTGTTGGAATAAATTTAAGCGATCCGGTACAAAATTCGTGGAAATATTTTGGCTCAGTTAGTTGCCCCGGCATTTTTATCCGCCAGGTTTCTTTCTATAATAAATATCTCCCGATAATACGCATCGATCTTTTTGTAGCTATATTCATCCATATCTAATCAACCTCCAGTTCTCTTATGTTATTGATCATTTCATCCTGAGCGCTAGCGAAGGATCTATTTACGATCTGATAAGGAAGAGATTCTTCACTACGTTCAGAATGACATGAATCTCCAATCGTAATTATCACAATTTTATACAATAGCGTAAATCGGTGAGAATTTTATCATCCAGCGGGACTTCAATGGTCACACCGTCATTGGCAAAACCGATTTTATGATAAAATTGTATGGCCCGTTCATTTTCTTTCAGCACCCAAAGAATTGCCTGTTTAAACCCTTGTTCCTTTAATCGCTTCATGGTGAACTGCATTAGCTCATACCCCTGTTTTTGCGACCAGTACTCAGGCAGAACATATAATGAAACGATTTCAGCACAATCTCCCAACGATTCGTCTCTTGATTTTCCATATGTAATACAAGCGGTAGCCTTTTCATCTGCAAAGTACAACGCAGTCTCAAAGCGCTGGTTTTGAATATGCTCTGTAAAAAAAGGTACCCAGCGATCGTTTTGTATACTACGCAAAAATTGCTGAGACAAATTGTTTTTATATGCTTCTTTCCAGCTAAATGCGTGAATCAGGCTGATTGTTTGCACATCATCAATTGTTGCAATCCTTATACTGGTCATTTCCCTGCTGCTCCTCTGCCTGACAAATATAATAGCCCTGTTCCTTGAACGTCTTTAAATGATTACCTCACCTAAGATTTTATCATGCGGAACAATCAAGCATTTTTCTATCGCTTTCCAATGAGTTTCATACAACTGTTTTTGGGCTTTGCCATAATTTTTATCTGTATCGAATTCCCAGTAGAGTGCATAGCGGACACATTTTACAATACGCGTAAGTTTGTCAGGTTGAAGCCCGTCATTAATCGTTTTCATATCTTTTATATAGTGTGTACGCTGCATAAATCGAAGTAATTGACAACCGTCTATTGCTTTCATCATTTCAACAGCGTCTTTCATAATAGCTTCAAACTCATTCGTCTTATCTTGCTTTACCTGATAAATACTGATTTCCGAAAATGGCATCCTCCTACCTCCTCTAAATCTCTGTTTGCGGCGGATTATGTATGAAAAAACCACTGTGCCAATTGCAGCATTGTATCCGATTGCCATAAGATAACCCTGTTCCAGCAACTATTTTGCCATGCGTTCTCGTCTATTCTGCCAATTTCCCTCCATCAGCGGGATTTCGGCAAGGTCAACCGTCCCTTCCCAGCTATAGCTGGTTGGCCAGTTCCTGAAAAATTTGAGAAATGTCATTAACAATTTATAGCCCCAAGGAAGTTTTCCAGGTTGCCACTGCTTAAACTGATCGAATTTAACGCGAACCTGATCTTCGGTTTTTTCAAGAAGGTATTGCCCCCCGGTTATTTTAGCCGAGGATAAATAGATGTCAAAGGAACCTGTAATACACTGGTTTTCAGGTAAATCCAGCAAATTAGGAAACCCGTTCGGAAAATCCAGAATCGCGCTATGTAAATGCTCCCCTATTTGGATCTGCTCAACTTTTCCTTCCATATTACAATGAATTTGAGCTTCGTTTTGCTGTATCGTTTTACCCGGCATTGAATCAAAACAAAAAGGATTGGAATGATCAGGATTTAGCGCCACGATATTTAACCTGGAACAATATCGTGCCAGATAAATGCGGTGCCCACCAATCAAAAATGGAATTGTTGCGGGTTCGAGTATACGACTATCGATCGAGCAGTGTATCTGTGTGGTTTTGCGATATGCGAAGTCGAAATCATTCATATAAACAAAAAAGAGCTTCGGGGGCTTTTCAACCCCAGCACCAACAGGCGCTAAAAATGGAACCGGATACTTCCGAGCACTATTTTCTTGTACTTTCAACTCATTCTTTCTGCCTTGAGCATCTGTGAAGGCCAGATGTATTTGCAGCCCGTATGCGTTAATTTCAAAAATATTTTTGTCAAAACGGATCATTTGGCAATCTTCGATTCCGGCACCAATACTAAAACTCTCATCGTAGATAATGCTATTCTCGTAATAGACATCGACTTTTCCATTATTCCTGTATCGAAGCAGGCGAATTCCTTTACCATTTACCGGGTCATCAAAGAATTGCGGTTCATAGCCCTCAAATTCCTCATCCCCTTTAAAACTGATAACTGCAAGCCTTTTCATATGCTCAAACATAAAATGAAATGGTAAAACGTATTTCATAGCGTTCCCCCCGCTCACAAAAAATTCATATAGTTAAAACTCCACCGGTAAATCTATCTTTTTCCAATCTCTTATTGTACTTTCTTCTGCATCTACCGTTATTTACCTGCAGTTATTCTTAAGTTTCTTGCTATTATTGGAAAAGCAAAACGAAAAGGAAAAACTACCTAAATGTATTTTACAATGAGTATAAAGTTTCTAATGCAGGGAGCCAACGAAAAAACATCTCTCCGTTGGCTCCGTGCATGATTTTCATTACTTTTTGTTTTGTGGCTGGAAAATGCCATCAGGTGGTGGACCACCTCTATCATTACCAAAGCCGCCTTGAGGACCTCCCCCTTGGCCTCCCTTCATTGATCCTAAGTCGTTTATATTCAAGTCTCCGGCGCTGATCAGTTTATCAGGGTCGGCTTTTTGTTCAGCAGTGGTGCCGGGAACAGTCCCTTTTAGCTGTCCCTGGACACTTTCGGCGCGAAGATTCCCAAGGGTTATAAAAGATTTTACCGCTTTTTGATATTCGTCGTATGTGCAAAATGCGGTTGCATCATTTTTAACATAATCAGCAATGAGTGTATTCAGTTGATTAACTTTCGCCTCA
>JAGFXV010000028.1 GCA_017861475.1 Bacillota bacterium
GAGCCAGCTTTGGAATTGGTACAGCTGAATTCCTTTGGTTGCGGGTTGGACGCGGTTACAACTGATCAAGTGCAGGAGATCCTGCAGCAACATGGAAAAATATACACCGTCCTGAAGATTGATGAGGGAGCCAATTTGGGTGCCGCTCGCATCAGGATCCGTTCTCTGCTGGCGGCTATGAAAAAACGGACGAAAACCGATACGCTCAAACCCTTGCAACCGGTTTACAACCTGCGTGTTCCCTTTACAAAAGAAATGCGGCCAGAGTATACCATTCTTTGTCCGCAAATGGCGCCACTGCATTTTAAATTTGCAGAACCGCTTTTTAAGTCTGAAGGATACAATCTGAAACTTCTGCCTGAGGTTACGCGTGAAGCAATTGATGAAGGTCTGAAATACGTTAATAACGACGGCTGTTTTCCTGCCATAATCGTAATTGGACAATTACTGCAGGCTCTGCAATCCGGTGAATATGATCTTAACAAAACTGCTGTAGCCATCTCCCAAACCGGCGGCGGCTGTCGTGCCACAAATTATTATGGTCTCCTGAAAAAAGCCCTCCATGAAGCCGGATATGATAACATTCCTGTTATTTCTGCCAATCTATATGGCAATGAAAGCAACAGCGGTTTTATAATTACCAAGAGTCTGCTTAAAAGAGCAATCAACGCGGTTGTATATGGTGACCTTTTAATGCGGGTGCTGCATCGGGTGCGTCCTTATGAATTGATCCCCGGTTCTGCCAATTTACTTTTTGACAGATGGGTGGAAAAATGTGCCGAACAACTGTTAAGCGGCGATGCCAGATCTTTTGAAAGAAATGTTCATGGGATCATAGAGGAATTCTCCCAGCTTGAAATTTCAAAACAAGTAAAACCAAAAGTCGGGATTGTCGGCGAGATATTGGTCAAATATCATCCAACCGCAAACAATAATATTGTCGCGGTTCTGGAGGAAGCCGGTGCCGAAGCAGTGGTCCCTGATCTGCTCGATTTCTTTCTGTATTGTGCCTATGACAGCATTTATCTGGGCAAAAATCTATATAACAATTATAAACAGTACTTGCTGGGCAAGTTTATTATTTATTATCTGGAGAAACAACGCCATACGGTAAAAAAAGCTCTTCGGAAGAGTAGTCGTTTCGAGCCTCCCCACAACATTTATCACAAAACGAAACTGGTCGATGGAATCATCTCACTAGGGCACCATTGCGGCGAAGGCTGGTTGCTTACAGCTGAAATGATCGATCTCATTCAGAACGACACACCCAATATCATTTGTGTTCAACCGTTTGCCTGTCTTCCCAATCACGTATGCGGCAAGGCGATGATCAAAACGTTGAAACAAAGATATCCACAATCCAATATTACCGCCATTGATTATGATCCCGGTGCCAGTGAAGTAAATCAATTAAACCGTATTAAACTGATGCTGTCAGTTGCTTTTAAGAATCTTGGGAATCAAAACAAAGATTGCAAAATACTCAAGACAACGGAACCGTTCACGCGAAGTGACTACAAGTCGATCAGTCATCTCCAATAATATAAATGAACAGCAAAAGAACCTCCTGTTAACGAACCGAGTTCAGTTCAAACAGGAGGTCCTTTTAATTTAAATATTCAAAAGTGTGAAAGGCTTATGGTCAAGGTTTTATCATGCTGCTTTTTTGGTTATATCATAATCCTTGTCAGTTTCTTCATCCTTGAGGATAAGGTTTAGAACTATTCCAGCCAGCGTTGCAACCATGACACCATGATTACTTAAACCAATACCTACAGCAAATATTACTGAAGCTATGATCAAATTTTTGTTTTTAGAAAAATCAACTTTTGCTTCGATCATGGTACGCAGTCCAGCTGCGCCGATCATTCCGAAAAGAAGAATGGTAACGCCGCCCATTACACTTGGGGGAATGGACATGATCAATACCTGCAAGGGGTTGAAGGTACTTAGAATAATGGCAGAAATAGCCGCGATCCATAGATTAAGTGAGCTGTATACCTTGGTGATAGCCAACACGCCGATATTTTCAGCATAAGTAGTCAGCGGAACCCCACCGAATAAACTGGCTACACCGGTTGCCAAACCATTTCCCAAAACGACTCTATCAAAACCAGGATCATCCTGAAGGATGTCAGTGCCAGTTATATTTCCAAGAATCATCATGTGACCCAAATCTTCAATCAATGTAACCAGAGCAATGGGAGCAAAAGCAAGAATCGCTACAAAATTTAAATCGAATTTACCAAAACTACTGAAAGGTACAATAAATGGAGTTTTAAATGATGCCATAATTTTTGCTCCATCAACAAGTCCCATAAACCCGGCAATTATGTATCCGGCTACAATGGCCAGAAGAATGGGTATGACTTTGGAAAATCCCCTGCCATATATACTTATGATAATTGCAACTACCAATGTAAAGATTCCGACCACCCAATTGGAGCTTGCCATTGAGATTGCAGTTGGGGTTAAACTCAAACCGATGATTGCCACCACACTTCCAGCAACCACTGGCGGAATGACCTTATTGATCCACTTGGTACCAAACATGCGAAGGATAATGTAAATAACAATATATGCTACACCTACTGACAATACGCCCATCATGGCAGAGGCCAGATTTTGCTGATCTTTAACAAATACGGTTAATGCAGCAATAAAGGCGAAAGAAGAACCAAGATAAGCAGGTACTCTGCTGCGGGTTAGTAATAAAAAGATGATTGTTCCAAGACCTGAGCAAAACAAAGCAGTAGCTGGACTTAAACCTGTTAAAAAAGGTACCAGGATGGTGGCTCCGGACATGGCAAACAAATGTTGCAGACCTAATGGTATCGCTTTGGAATAAGGTAATCTTTCATTAATTTGTACTTCTCTCAATTTGTCATCCTCCAATTTTTTACTTAATACCTCTACAGGGCATGTAAACTCTCTGGTTTAAATCAGAAGGAATTGCTTTTTTAGAGCAAATTTAATCTGTCTCCTGCATCCCCTAAACCCGGGACGATATAAGCTTTCTCATTCAATTCAGGATCGATTGCAGCGGTGATGATCGACAAAGCAGGAAATTTGTTTTGCAGCTGTTTTATGCCAACCATGGTTGACAGAGCACAGACCAGTGTGATCCGGTCAGCCGAATAACCTTTGCTCAGGATCAGATTTATTGCCTGGGCGCTGCTGTTGCCGGTTGCCAGCATAGGATCAAGAATAAAGACCTTGTCAAAGTCTTCGTGATGCTCAGGAACCGCATCCAAATAAGCACGAGCCTCGAAGGTATCATGGTCACGGGCAATGCCGATATGAGCCACTTTGGCAGCCGGCAAAACATCCATAAAACTTTCCACGAAGCCTAAACCGGCTCTCAGGATCGGGATCAATAAAATTCTGCTGTCATCAACATAAGAACATTGTGCCTCAACATCCAATGGGGTAATAACCGAGTCAACTTTCGTATCCAGGTTGGCGGTTGACTCAACCGCAAGCAATACGCCCAGTTTGTCCATAGCCTGGCGAAAATCTGCCGTTTTGGTATCACGATCACGCAAGGTACGCAAACAGTTGCCTGCCATAGGATGTCTGATTAGATTTACTGAACTCAAAATATACCCTCCTAAATTTCTTCATTTGACAGTCAAGATGACGGTCATAAATAGAATTTCCCGCTTATACTAATCACCTCCAAAATGACTTAGTTTTTTTGGGGTTTATTAAAAACCATCACAGAACTATGGATAGTTCACAAAAAAACACTGCCATTTTCAGGCAGTGCTATTATTAACGAATCAGAAAAAGATTATTCATGTGCCGCTCCAGCAAGTACATCAGCCAGTGCCTTGCTTTTTTCAGATAATAATAGAGCTATTCCGGCAGCATCTTTATTTTTTCCTAAAATAAGAGTCGAAGCCAGTTCAGCAAAAATTTTCTTCAAATCCATAAATAATTTAGTAACCATAATGTACCCCCTAACTCCATATGGCCATTAAAGCTTTTAGGGTGTTTTATATTTAAATTATAAACATATTTGTTTCAGCAGTAAATGGTTGGCATCAAATATTAATGTCAAATAATAGATAAATATTAAGGTAATTTTGTCATGATTTTGGCGGCGATTGTTTTCATATCGTTGGAATCATAGTTTTCAACCAATCCTTGATCGACCAAGGCATTCAGATTGGCATCCCAGGGAAGTTCGCCCAGGTATTCTATGTTGGTTTCATCCGCCACCCGTTTTCCCTGTGGATCACCGAACAATTGCAATTTTTCATTGCAATGGGGACAAATTGCGTAACTCATATTCTCGATCAAACCCAGAATAGGTGTATTCATTTTCTGTGCCATTTTAATTGTTTTTCTTACTACCATAAACGCAAGATCCTGAGGAGATGAAACAATAACAATACCACTTACCGGTAGTGTCTGGATAACTGTTAAAGGCACATCACCGGTTCCAGGCGGAAGATCGACAACCAGATAATCCAGATCGCGCCAGTCTATTTCTTCCCAGAATTGCTTAACCGCACCGGCCAGCATCGGACCTCTCCAAATGACCGGGTCATCTTCGTTGGGCAGGAAAAAGTTAATGGAAATAACTTTTATTCCCGCTTTGCTCTGCGGTGGAATAATTCCGTAATCAGTGGCCTGCAAACCGCGTTCATTTTTGATCCCGAATGCCTTGGGCTGGCTCGGTCCAGTGATGTCAGCATCCAAAATACCTACTTTATTTCCGGCTTTGCTTAATTCAGAAGCCAGGAGTGCAGTTACCGATGACTTCCCTACCCCGCCTTTGCCGCTCATGACGACGATTACATTACGAATCTTGTTTAAAGCTCCGAGCAAAGTTTCAACCTTGACTCCGCACTCGTTCGGATTCGTCGAACAGCCTGATGCTGATGGACATGTATTGCATTTATCAGACATAACCAAACCTCTTTCCATATAAGAATGATCCATGAGAAATATAATTCAACTTTCAATCATTACATATTGTAAAGCAAACAAAACAATATGCAACTGCTCATTTTAATTATTTAATATCATTTCTGATCTAAAATCAACTTCACAAACTGCTGCTCGAAATATTTATCATCCAGACTGGTTCTTTTGCGAGGACCGACAGTACGTTTATTGGCTTGACGTGCTTTTTGATTGACATAGCGCTGCATCAACAGACCATCAATATTTTCCTGACTGTAAATGTTGCCCAAGGGATGAATGGCATGTGCTTGTTTGGCTAATATCATAGCGGCCAGTCCATAATCCTGGGTAACAACAATATCCCCCGGCCGGGTATGATTGGCAATGGCCATATCAGCTGCTTGGGATGAACCGTCAACTACAATTACTTTGGCATAATCGCTTTCAATTTGATGATGGTAATTGGAGACCATAATAACCTCCAGATCATAGAATCGTGACACTTTTTCTATTATATTCTTTACCGGACAAGCATCCGCATCAACAATAACTTTCAACATTCTCTCCTAAATAATAATTGGTTTGTATCGAATTTATTAAATTCCAATGCATGAAACTTTAATATTAAAGTATATAGTTCCTCAATTTTCAGGTATTATTAAAATATAATTTATTATAACAACAGTGTAAGCCAGTCTGCCACTAAACCGTATTATATACGGGTAGATCAGGAGGAAGAATATCTTGCTAAGCGATGAAAAGTTGGCTCAGCAAATATTATCAGGTGATACGGCAGCCTTTGAAGAGCTGATGAACAGATATAAAAAATCGATATTTACGATTGCCTATCGGATGATGGGCAACTACCACGAAGCCGAGGATATTTGTCAGGATGTATTTATTACAGTCTACAATAAGATGTATCAATTTGACAGCAGCAAAAAGCTCGGCCCGTGGATCCATAGAATTGCTGTAAATACCTGTATAAGTACTTTGCGAAAAAGAAACAAAGTAGTAGCAATTAGTTTTGACGAGACCTATGTTCCCGGCAATGATTTAGAATTAAATGACCTTTATGAAGATCCTCATTTGATTATTGAGCGGCAGGAACTGAAAACCGAAATCGAAAGTGCACTGATGGAATTACCTGAATCCTACCGGATTGTATTGATTTTGCGCTATCAATTGGATTTAAAGAACCAGGAAATTGCCGAAATAATCGGTATAAGCCGGGAAAATGTTGATGTAAAGATTCATCGGGCACGTAAAGCACTGCGAAAAACTATTCTGAAAAGATGGAATGGAGGTGAGCTCAAAAATGAACTGCCAGCACTATAGAGATTTAATGTTCGATTACTTTGAGGGTGCGCTTGATTCTCCCATGCAGGATGAAATCAAGTTGCATCTGTGCAACTGTGAATTTTGCCGGCGTCAATTTGAGCTGACCGAGCAGGAAGATCAAATCCTTAAAGATACCAGTGACATTCCTGAATTTAGCGATGCCTTTAATAGCAGTGTCATGGCTATGATCAAAGCCGGCGCAGGCAACAGCCAAATCATAGTTATGGAAAGAAAACCCCGTTTCAGATGGTTGCCGGCTTTCTCCAAGGCTTCCATTGCTGCCATCCTGCTTTTGTCCTGCTTATACGTACCGGGTATTCTGCCCCATTTTCAGAATTCAAAAACGCCTCAACAAGCTGCTTTGATAAAGAATTCTTTAACTCCTCCAGCTTCGATTTTGCCCCAGGATAGTATCAAGGAAAAGACAGGCACAAAACAATTAGCCGATCTGAATGCTGGCGCAGGGATTGAAACACAGGACGCACTGAAAAAAGAATCTGCGAATGATATAACTTCATCATCTGAGCAGTTATTGCAAAACGAAACCCAGCCTGATGTATTTATGGCCAAGAATCTGCCTGATTCTGATAATCCTTCTGAAAATGGAACACAAGGTGGCACTGCACCAGCCGCAGGTGAAACGAGCCGATCGCTGCAATCCAGCTTGCGATTTGCCGGCATTAATAATAACCCAAGTATTTACAATATCCCCGATGGATTTGTTCTCAAAGAGACCAACAATATTTCAGAGACCCAGGTAGCATACAGTTATGAAGACCCTTCTGTCCAGAAAAGCTTTGTCGTTAATGTCTTTTCCGCCAATCCCGTGGCAGAAATAAAAGCAGCTGAAGACCAGTCTGTTATAAAGGCCAAAGAACCTAAAACGATTGAATTAGATAATATTGCTGCACTTAATAATAAGTCCAATAGGACAATTGAATATAATGGGGCAGCCTGGCAAATAACTGTTACCGGTAACATGAGCCAGGAAGAACTCGACCGGATTGCCGGAGAAATAAGTCTTGAACCGTTATCCAGCCAGCCATAGATAAATAAATTAAGATTTCCTAAGCATTTTCAAGCAGAGATAATATTCTCTGCTTTATTATTTCTGCTTCCTGTCTGTTTTCTTTTAGTGACGTTGTTTCTATTTTCAGTTGTACTTTGGCTGGACGAGGTGACAGAACATAAATCGTATCAGCTAAAAGCAATGCTTCATCAATGTCATGGGTCACAAATATGACCGAAGGTTTATTGTTTTGCCACAGGTCTTTTAGCCACAACTGCATTTTACGACGGGTTATCGCATCCAAGCCGGCAAACGGCTCGTCAAAAAGCATGATATCACTGGTAAAAAGATAGGTGCGTAACAATGCCGCCCTTTGTCTCATTCCTCCGGAGAGCTGCTGCGGATAATAATTTTCAAAACCTTCCAGGCCAAAGTCTTTCAAGTGTTGACAGGCAATTTCATGTGCTTTCTTTCTGGCCATTCCCTTAAGCAATAAAGGAATGGCCACATTATCGAGAATGTCCTTATGCGGCAAAAGCAGGCTTTTTTGCTGCATATAACTGATTCTGCCGGTACGTCCGGTCCAATCCTCCCCATCAATTTCAATCCTGCCTTGATCAGGAGAGATCAAACCGGCGATTATATTTAACAATGTGCTTTTGCCGCAGCCACTGGTCCCAAGAATAACAGCAAATTCATGATTATCAACGGTGAGTGAAATATTATCCAGGGTAAAAAGCTGGTCCATGCTTTTGCTGATATCACTGATTTTTACACAAGGCAAGGTTTAACCCTCCTGCTTCGGTAAATATTGATTGGTAAATGCTTTGTTTACATCTATGTTTTTATCTATCAGTTTGTTGTTGAACATGAAATCAGCATAGCCTTTCCATACTTCTGATTTCATTTCACCCCAGCGCGGGGCGTCGGATTGATACTCTTTGGCCAGATATTTCTGGCTGGCAACAACCAAATCTTTATTCAGCTCGGGAGCATTTTTCAGCAGGATTGCCGCAGCTTTATCCGGTGATTTAACAGCATAATCATAACCCTTGGCAGTAGCACGCATAAATTTTGTAACCAATTCAGGGTTTTTGGAAATTTCCGCTTCACTGGCAATAATTACCGGGGTATAGTAATCAAATACTTTATCTTCATTTTTTAACTCGATAAAGTTAAGATCCATGCCTTTTTGCTCAGCCTCAATTCCTGTCCACCCATAAAATATCCAGGAAAAATCTATGCCTTTTTGCATGCTGGCAAAGAAGTCTGCATCTCCAATATTGACTATTTTTAATTTGTTGAAATCAGCTCCGTATTTTGTCATTAAGGCTTTCAACACCGCAGTTTCAGCTGGCGATCCCCAACCACCGTAGGTTTTTCCTTCAAAATCCCGGGGAGATTTTATATTTTTATCAAGCGGCGACGCAAAGCCGGATGTATTATGCTGGATTACCGCGGCCAGCGCCACGACAGGGATATCCTGGGAACGGGCGGTGGTCACTTCCTCCTGATAGCTAATAGCAAAATCTGCTTTACCGGCTGCGATCAACTGCGGGTTTCCTCCCTCTGACGGCTGAACGATCTCCACATCCAATCCTTCCGCTTTATAATATCCGAGGTCTTTGGCTGCATATATTCCGGTATGGTTGGTATTGGGGAACCAATCCAACAATACAGACACTTTTTGTAATGAAACAGTTTGCGCTTCTTTCTTTTTGGTTGTACAACCGGTTAAGCCAGTCAGCAAAACACATATCGTTAATATAAGGCATATGATCTTTTTCATTTCCATCATCCTCTCACTTTGGTTGAAACTTCCCTTGAAAAGTAAAATCTACTGATTATTTATCCATTCCTCCTTTAGATGATTCCAGGGAGTCAATAGATACTCTATGAAATCGATTACCTTAACGATCAATAAACTTAGAACAGAAATGATCACCACAGCAGCCAGGACCTGATCTACTCGAAATGATTTCTGGGACAAGGTCATATAATAGCCCAGACCATGCTGCGCTCCCAGCCACTCACCAATCACCGCCGCCATAATGCTATAGGATGCTGAAATTTTCAGGCCTGAAAAAAAAGCCGGCATGGCCGCGGGCAGCTTGACCATATTAAATATAGCGATGCGATTTGCTCCCATTGAACGAAAAAGGTTTATCAAATCTGGATCGATCGAATTAAGTCCATTTATCAGACTGATCGCTGCCGGGAAGAAACATACCAGGATAACTACTATGATTTTAGGCAACAGTCCCCAGCCAAACCAGATTAAAAACAACGGTGCCAAAGTAATGATCGGAATCGTCTGTGACAATATCAGCACCGGGTAAAATGCTCTGTTCAGCCAGTGAATATTATTCAGCATAAAAGCAGTAATAAAGGCGATCACTATAGCCAGGACAAAACCCAGCAATGCTTCTTCCAGTGTGATCAGTGTATGCATCATTAATATTTCGCAACTTGCTGCCAGTGTTCCCAGAATCTGAACCGGTCCGGGCAAAATATACTGCGGTATATGCTCCACTCTGACCAGTGTTTCCCAGAGAAAAAGCACAAGCACGACCGTTATGTAAGGTACCAGTTTATTGACGATACTTGCTGATCTTTTCATCAATCGTTACTCCGTTTGGTTTATAATCTATTTTCACGACGGCGATGACCCGTTCAATCCCTGTTTCGGTACAGATCTCAAGAGATTTTTTAACAATTTGCAATAAGGTGTCAAGATCCCCCTCTACAGTCGTTTCCATTGGTC
>JAGFXV010000272.1 GCA_017861475.1 Bacillota bacterium
CCAGGAAAAGCTGAAACTCCTGGAGGGGAAATATTATGCCAGTCTGGAACAGATCCTGCTGTGGGACCCGGAAGTAATACTGGTGAATGAAACAGGAGTGGATGACTATATAATGACCAACAAGCAATGGGCGTCATTGCAGGCGGTCAAGAATAAAAGAGTTTACAAGTTGCCCAGCGGCATTTCCCGCTGGGGTCATCCTTCTTCTCCGGAGACCCCACTGGCGATTCTTTGGACGGCCAAGACGCTTTATCCGGACCGGTTTAATGATCTGGATATGGCCGAAGAATGCAGAAGCTTTTATAAAGAATTCTTCGGCCTGGAATTATCCGATGAAGTGATCCAAAACATTTTGTACGGTGACGGTATGCGTGTAGCACGGCAATAAAATTATTCTTCCGGTTCGATCCTTCTGCCGGTTTTGAAACGGATGGTAACTGTTTTGCCAAGGGTCTGACCGTTTTTGGCAGTTAAATCAGGATCGACAACCAGTCTGTAATTGCTTAAAGATCGCAATGGTTTAATCTGTTTTACATAAATGTTTTGGCGTTTGGCAAAATTTACAGTATCCTTGATGCGGACAACATTGATCCCGATCCGGTTGGATCCCCGCCACAGTTTGATCTGACGGCGATTGTTGGCCCACACGGAATCATTGACGACATTTTTGTCAAAAACCAATAAAATGGTTTTAAGATCAGGAGAGACACGGATTGCTCCATTGCGGGGAACGGAACGGACAAGATTCAAAGGTTTTTGGCCAGGTTGCTGAGGCATGAATACATCACTCCTTTTTTGCTCAAGACAGATTTACATCTGTTACATCCTATGAAGATAGAGGGCAAAATGCTATTTATGGATTTGCAAAAGATCCGGGGATTGGTTTGAAAAATATTTGGGAGGTATCATATGAAGATTCTGCTATCAATTGATGATACGGATGCCATGAAGGTGGAAGGGGTAGAAGTACTCGGAACCGGCGAACTGGCCAGCATGATCAAACAAACGGTGGAAGAACGCGGCTGGGGTGTTTGTGAACCGATCACCCGCCATCAGTTGCTTATTCATCCGGATATTCCTTATACATCGCACAACAGTTCCATGTGTTTTATGGCAGATATCGATGCAGATCGTTTGGATGAGCTGATCGCCTACAGCAGTGATTTCCTGGTTCGGGAAAGTGCTCCCGAAGCTGATCCGGGCTTATGTGTAGCGGTTATCGACCGGCTGAGTCACCCCGGCTGGCTGATCAGTTTTGGCTATATGGCTAAAAATTATGTTCTTACCAAGGAGGAAGCCTATGATCTGGCTGAGACTCTGGGGCTTCATCTTTCCGAACATGGCGGCACCGGGCAGGGAATCATCGGTGCGCTGGCGGGAGCCGGTCTGCGTTTGAGCGGCAATGACGGGCGCTTTAAAGGCAAAATCAAAATCAAATCGGAGACCGGTATCGTAACAGCAGGCTCGATCCGCGCTACCGGAAAGGTCGATTTGGTCAAGAGCCTTGAAGAAGGGATCATATTGGAGGACAGTGATGAATTGGTCCTGGGAGATACGGTCAAGGCGGTCCTGCTGGATGGCAAAGCGGTGTTGCCGGTCTATTCGATTGGGAAAGATGACAGCGGGCGGCCCAGATGGCAAACCTATTCGAAGAGTCAGATGAAAGATTTTTAGTAACACTATCCTCGGAAGGAGAAGACAAAATGTGGCAGGTAAATGATAAAGGCGAACATGAGTTTACCGGAGGAAAACAGGATTGGATTGCAGCGGCCAAGGCAGCTGAAGAGTGTTCCTGTTTTCAGGAAGATGATGAAGATGAATTGGTTGCTGACGAGAATATCTCTTGTTATAATTGCCGTTATAGACGCTGGACGGCAAAATCTTTTATTTGCTGTAAATAACCTGGGACGCCTTGCGGCTTGATCCCCTTCAGGAGGAAAAATCAATTTGAGTTTTTATGAAGAATATAAACAAAAATTAACCTCACCCAAAGAAGCAGTAAAGATCATCAAATCCGGAGACCGTATTCAATATAATTCTTATAACGGTGTCCCGCCTGCCTTGGATAGGGCCCTGGCAGCACGCCGGGATGAATTGGAAGAGGTTATCCTGTACACCAGTGTGACCCTGTTTCCGCTGCAGGCAATTGCCGCTGATCCTGAGAGCAGACATTTCATATACAACAATATGCATGCTTCCGGGCATGACCGCAAGCTGGCGCAGGCAGGCAATTATTATTATGTTCCTACTACGTATTATGAACTTCCAAAGATTTTGAGGGATGACAGGCGGGATGTTGTTTTGCTCCATGTGGGCAGCATGGATCAAATGGGCTACATGAATCATGGCCCCAATGCAGGACATGCCCAGGATCTGGTCAAAGCCGGCAAGACAGTCATCGTGGAAGTAAATCAAAATATGCCTACGGCTTACGGCAGTCATGACGTAGCTGTACATATCAGTGAAGTGGATCTGGTGGTGGAAGGTGATCAACAGCCTTTGTTTACACTGCCGGTATTACAGGCCAATGACGTAGAAAAGCGCATTGCCAAATGGGTCATGACGGAAATTGAAGACGGAGCCTGTATTCAACTGGGGATCGGGGCTATGCCTAATTTTATCGGGGAGTTGATCGCTGACTCAGACCTCAGGGATTTGGGCGCCCATACGGAAATGCTGGCGGATGCCTATCTGAAGATATACGAATCGGGAAAATTGACCGGGAGAAACAAGGGGATCGACAAGGGGAAGATCGTTTATGGATTCGCAATGGGCTCGCAGGCTTTATATGATTTTATCGATAAAAATCCGGTTTGTGCCACTTCTTCCATCACAGATATCAATACTCCCCATGTGGTAGCAAAAAATCCTAAAATGGTGGCGATCAATGGCGCCATAGAGGTCGATCTGTTTTCGCAAATCAATGCTGAATCTTCCGGTACGCGTCAGATTTCCGGAGCAGGGGGACAGCTTGATTTCATGCTGGGTTCATACATGTCTGAAGGAGGCAAAGGCTTTATATGTTTACCCTCCACCTTTAATGACCGGGATGGGCAGCTTCGCTCCCGCATCCGGCCAACGCTCAGTCCCGGAAGTATTGTAACTACTCCCCGATCTGTTGCCCATTACATTGTGACTGAGTATGGCGTGGCCAATGTCAAAGGCAAATCCACCTGGGAGCGTGCTGAGGAAATGGTTAAAATCGCACATCCACGTTTCCAGGATGAATTGATTCAGCAAGCCGGCGAGATGAATATCTGGCGACGCAGCAACAAGATCAGGTAAAATTCAATGAAAATATGTATGCCGCTGCCAGAATAGAAGGCAGCGGCTTTTTTTATTCGGTTGTATCAGGTTTTTCTGCGACTTCAATGATCGCCATGGTGCAGCGGGAAATGCAGACCAGGTTTTCTTCTTCATCATAGATGCGGATGTCCCAGATGATGGTCCGTTTTCCCACATGAATCGGTATGCCGATGGCGTGGACCATGCCGCTTGCTTTACTGCGGATATGGTTGGCATTAATCTCCAATCCTACTGCCCGCTGATAACTTGCATCCACAAACTGGTAACTTCCAGCCGAAGCAACGGTTTCTGCAATTACGACTGAAACTCCCCCATGCAGCAGCCCGAAAGGCTGATGAACTTTGGGTGTAACCGGCATCTGCGCCACGACTCTCTCCGGCGTATATTCAATAATTTCAATTCCAAGTGTCCCCATTACAGTCTTGTCTATATCAAAACCGGAAACATC
>JAGFXV010000273.1 GCA_017861475.1 Bacillota bacterium
CACTTCCGGATTGGCATACATAAAATCTGGCTGCTCCGGCACAAACAAATGATAATAATAACCGCCGTTTGGACCTTCCTCCCATACATCTTGGTTCCAAGGTCCGAGGTAGCCCGGATCGGTATTTGACCAGATGTAATAATTTCGGTAGGGCGAGTTCGGATCTAGAGATTGCTTGAACCAGGGATGCTTGTTTGAAGTAAAGTTGAGCGGGAGATCGATAATGATGCGGATGCCGCGCTAGTGGGCCTCGTCAAGCACGCGTTTAAAATCATCGAGTGTTCCATAATCCGAATTGATCGCCTGATAATCGGTCACATCATAACCATGGTAGGATGGCGAGGGAAAGATCGGCATCAACCAGATCTCCTTGACGCTCAGGTCAGTAGTCGTCTCTGGATTGCCGTCATTCAGATAATCCAACTTGCTTATGATCCCGTTAAGATCGCCCTTTCCATCGCCATTGCTATCGAAAAATGAGCGGACAAAGATTTCGTAAAAAACATCCTGGTTCCACCAGGAATAACCGGCTGGCGGCTCTGTTGATAGTGGGATTGGGGTTAGAGTAGCAATCGGTCCTGATGTAGCAGCCGTTGCCATGCCATAGTTCTGATACTGGAAAATTTAATTATACCCGTAGACCATCACCAATTCGGTCGCGCCAGTCGCGTGGGCGGTCGGGCCGCCTTGGGTGATTGGGGTCAGCGCGATTGCTGGCAAAATTGCCGGGTGGTACTCAACAGCCTGGCTGGAAATTAACCTTTAACAGCTCCAGCAGCCACGCCTTGAATAATGTACTTTTGCAAAACCAAATAGAAAATAACGATGGGTATGATAGCCAGAACAAGCAATGCCATCATGGCACCCATATCTTTACTGCCATAGCCACCTTGTAAGTATTGGACGGCAATAGGGATCGTTTTGTAGTTACTTCCAATCACAAGATAGGGTAGAAGATAATCATTCCAAATCCACATGGCATTTAGAATTGCCACTGTAATGGCAATCGGTCTGAGCATTGGAAATACAATCAAAAAGAATGTCTGGATTGGGTTACAGCCGTCAATCGTCGCAGCTTCCTCTACTTCAAGCGGAATGCTTTTTATAAAACCGCTAAATATAAATACGGCTAATCCCGCACCAAACCCAAGGTAAAGCACAATAATGCCAACAGGGTTATCTAAATGCAAAATATTTGCCATTTTCGACATGGTAAACATCACCATTTGGAAAGGAACAATCATGGAAAAAATTAAAAGATAATAAATAAATGTACTTAATTTGGATTTTACACGAGTGATGCACCATGCTGTCATTGACGTAAAAAGCACGATAGCAGCCACAGAGAAGACAGTAATAAAAAGTGAATACCCTAAAGCTGGAATAAAACCGGTCTTTACTATACCGGAAGTATAGTTTTCTAATCCTACAAACGTCTGAGCATTAGGTAGAGCAAACGGCGTGTCAGAAATAAAGAATCTGCCTTTGAAGGAATTCATTAGAACAATAAAGATCGGAGACAGGAATAAGACAGCCAGAATCAATATTAAAACAAATGTGACATTATTCTGAAGGTTTTTATTGGCGTTCATTAGCTCTCTAGCTCCCTCGTTCTGGAAAAACGTAACTGAAGCAGTACGATTAAGGCAACAAATATGGTGAATACCATAGCCTTCGCTTGACCTACGCCTTCAAAGCCCACGCGGCCATAAAAAGTATTGTAAATATCCAGTGCGAGCATGGCTGATGCTCTCCCCGGAGCACCTGCTGTAAGGGAAAGGTTCTGATCGAAGAGCTTAAATGAATTGGCTAGTGTCAGGAAGGTACAAATTGTGATTGCCGGCATGACCAGAGGGATGGTTATGCTTTTTAAGGTTTGCCAGGAGTTTGCACCGTCAATTTTGGCTGCTTCCATCAGTTCAGGAGGAATAGCCAGAATGCCAGCAATATAAATGATCATCATGTACCCTACCATCTGCCAATTTGCCACAACGACTAAACCCCAAAAACCATATTTGGCACTGTAGGTAATATCAACACCAAAATTAATCAGAATCCCGTTGATAATTAGCAGCCAGATATACCCGAGGACAATACCACCGATGAGATTGGGCATAAAGAATACGGTACGAAAACCGTTTTCGCCCCTCATTTTGCGGGTGAGAAGCAGTGCAAGCCCAAACGCAAAAACATTGATCAGCACCACAGAGACCAGGGCAAACTTCACTGTAAATATCGTTGCATTTAAAAAGTAATTATTTTCAGTAAAAGCGCGAACATAATTGCTCACACCTGCCCATTTTGCATTGGTCACTGTTGTGAATGTATTGAATGTAAGATAAATCCCAAGTAAAAACGGAATAAAAAATGCAACGATGAATGCGATGATCGTTGGCAGGGTAAAAAACGCGTAATACTTCTTGGGCATTTTTTGCATCGCAATTCTCCTGCTCCATTATAGAGTGTATATTACTGTATATTTTACATCACCCCGCACCATGATTGGTGCGGGGTGATCTTATAAACCAAATCTAAAACTTATTTACCGTAAAGAGCCGGCCACTCGGTAACAGCCAGATTTACTACTTCCTCCCACTTCATTGTGCCTTGCGCATACTGAAGCAAAGCAGCACCAAAATCGTTCTTCCAGGTCTGGCCCGGGAATTTGATAAAGCTCCAGGCCACGTTGTATAAATCTTTATTGCTCGCATAGCTGAGCAAGCTTTTTGCCAATGGATCGGTTGGTTTTTCGTTATCGGCAAATGTGTCGAAGGGGGCAATGAACTTCAGATCATTGGTTACGAAAGATTTTCCGGTTGGACTGCTATACAGCCACCAGATGAAATCCGCAGCCAGTTTCTGTTTCTCAGGTGAAGCCTGCTTATTGATGGAGAAGAAGTTCTCGGTGCCTATGTTAATAGACTGTTTTTCTTCACCCGGCATGCCTGTATAGATGGGCAGGAATTTTACATCTTCGGGTTTGACCGTATTGCCTTGGACACCATTGATTTGACCCCAGGCCCAGTTGCCATTCTGTACCATGGCACATTGACCCAGTGCAAACTCCGCCATAGAATCATCTACGCTCTTGCTGCCAGTCAACTTCGGCGAGGTGGTTGAGTTGTTTAGATAGAGGTCAAAGATATTCTTGAAATTGTCCGAATACTGGAATTTGAAACTGTTTGAGACGTCACTCGCTATATCAATATTGTTGTCCCTCCACTCATAAAAAACAGGGACATCCATAAGATGGGTCTGCCAGCGCCAGTCTTCCCCAGGCTTTAGAGATGTAGAACAAAACACACCCTTGATACCCAACTGGTCTTTCTTGGCGGTCATGTCTTCAACAACTGCTTTCAGAGTTGCAAAATTGTTGATTTCAGCCATAGACTTAGCTTTGGCGCCATCCGTAGCAAAATACTTGTCCATGATGGCGTTGTTGTAAATGATCCCGTAGCCTTCCACAGAATACGGGACCCCATATACGCCACCAGCATCGGTAACAGCCAGATTTTTATCGGAAAGATGTTTGTAAAGTTCGGTGTCTTTCATATCTGCCGTGTAATCTTTCCAGGATTGATAACCTATCGGGCCATTGATTTGGAATAAAGTAGGTGCATCTGACTTGGCAATTTCCGACTTCAACGTTTGCTCATAGGTTCCTGCAGCAGCAGTGACCACTTTCAGGGTAACACCTGTTTCCTTTTTGTATTCATCGGCGATCTTACTGTAGATTTCGGCTACTTCCGGTTT
>JAGFXV010000274.1 GCA_017861475.1 Bacillota bacterium
AAAGATCGATATCCAGAGCCTCGGCTGTCAGTACTTTATCAAAACCGTTTTCCTCCAGCATGCGGCTGATTATTTTTTCCTCTGACTCTTGAATCATCATCTTTAAGCTTTTCTTGCCGGTAGGATAATGAGCGGTTGATTTTCTGCGTAAAAATTCGAAATGCCTCTTGTCCAGTATCTGGGTCTTTTCCATGAATGCCAGGGATACCGCCCTTTCCATTACATTTTCCAGTTCCCGGACGTTTCCTGGCCAATGATACTTTTGCAATATCTCGGAGACTTCCCGGGACATTCTCTGTATCTCCGTTCCCAGGCGCTGATTCAATTTCTCCAGAATATAGTCGATCAGCAGAGATATGTCTGCCTGACGTTCACGGAGTGGAGGTATTTCCACCTGGACCACATTCAGCCGGTAATAAAGATCCTGGCGAAAGAGGCCATTTTCCACCATTTTCGGCAAATTGCGGTTCGTAGCCGAGATCACCCGTACATCCAGCTTGATGGGGCGATCTCCACCTATTCTCTCCAGTTCCTTTTCCTGCAGAACGACCAGCAGTTTACTCTGCATGGCCAGGGGCAGCTCGCCTATCTCATCCAGAAATATGGTGCCATTATTGGCCAATTCAAATTTGCCCATGCGGCCGCCTTTTTTGGCTCCGGTATAGGCCCCGGTTTCGTATCCGAAAAGTTCTGCTTCCAGCAGATTTTCGGGAATAGCGGCGCAGTTGACCCGAACGAAGGGACAGTTGGCGCGCGGACTGGCGTTATGTATGGCCTGGGCAAAAAGCTCCTTGCCGGTTCCGGTTTCACCGGTTATCAGCACCCTGGTCTGAGGCTGATACGCAACCTGTTGGGCCAAAGATTTGGCATTCAGGAAACTTATGTCTATGCCCACCAGATCATCGAATTCGTATTTGGCAGTATGGTATTTGTGAGCTACTTCTTTTAGCATGTTGTTTTCCGCGATCAGCCTCTCCAACAGAGTTTTGGAATCCCAGATATTCAGAGAAATGCTGTAGGCAAAACACCCCACTAATTCATCACCATCAAACATTGGCAGAGCGCACCCGATCATCTGGTGCCCGTTGATATTCCAATTATAAGCGGTGACGGCCTTGCCGGTGCGCAGCACTTTGGTGGTTTGGGTGGTGGGGGTTATCGCAGTGATTGATCTGCCCAACACCTTCTGGGGAGGCAGCCGCAGCACTTTTGCATACGTTTCGTTAATAAAAGTAACTTTGCCATCTTTATCTACCATGATGACTGCCATGTATGGATTCTGATTAAATATTTCGCTTAGTTTCTCGTTGCCTTTCAACCAGTACCTCCTCCTTTCTGCCAGCAGCACTTACCCAGTAGAATGAAGGTACTTTTTTAACAACTATGTTATCTTCAGTAAAAATATTCGCAAATCCATTGGCCTCCTTACACCGTACACCGACGTTATACCGAGATGTTTAGCATGAAAACGTCATGCCAATCGACGGAATGACCGGCACATAGAGATGCTGCCCCCGGTTGAAGACCACTGGCGTCAACATTTTATCGAGGTTCAGGTTAAAATACTTTTTCCAGTTCTACGACTCCGCTTTCCACTAGTTTGGTTGTGAACCCTTGATTTTTGAGTACTCTCAGCATGGAGGTATTATCTCCCATCACCATGGCATTAAAGCTCAGCAGTCCGTTTTTCCTGGCCAGATAAGTTAAATGGGTGAGCAACATGGTTGCGATACCATTTTTCTTGTAATGGTCGCTGGTGGCAAAGCTGACCTCGGCTGAGTAGTTGGTACTATCGACATAGTACTGCCCCAGGCCGACGATTTCTTCTTTTTCATCCTGCTGGATTACGGCCACGATCGATACGCCCTTGGCGTTGTCGACAGTGACAATGTACTGAAGATTTTCGTGGGAAACATATTTAAATCCTCTGAAAAATCTTGTGTACAAGCTTTGATCGGAAAGCGTATTGAAGAAATCTCTCATCCGCGCTTCGTCGCTGATCTTGACCGGCCTTAACAGGATTTCCAGTCCGGTTTTGGTTTCCCGGTGGGTCTCGTATGACTCAATATATTGGCCCCTCGGGCCGGGAATGATTCTCTGATCCTTGTATATCAGGTTGCGGGCTTTGGCCTCTTCAATCAGCCAGGGCCTGAAATCGGGGTGGGCGATGGAGATCAGTTCCATGGCTCTCTCGCGCAGGTTTTTGCCCTGCAGGTAGGCAATTCCGTATTCGGTTACAACATATTGGACATCGGCACGATGCAGGCTTACTCCTGATCCTTCCAACAGATTGGGCAGGATTTTGGAAACCTCTCCGTTCCTGGCGGTTGATTTCAGGGCGATGATGGTCTTGCCTTTCCTGGCCAGCGGGGTCGCCCGCATAAAATTGCCAAAGCCGCTCATGCCGCTGTAATAAACGTTGCCCACTGATTCAGCCGAAGCCTGCCCGGTCAGATCGATTTGCAACACGGTATTGATGGCCGTCATATAATCGTGCTGGGCAATGGTCATGGGATTGTTTACGTAATCGATCCTTTTAAGTTCGATGGCGGGATTGTTATTAATAAAATCATAGGTTGCCTTCGTACCCATACAGTAAGATCCGATCGTCTTGCCCTTGTTTATGGTTTTTCTGAGGTTGTCGACCACCCCTCGTTTCATTAATTCAATCACGCCGTCGGTTATAATCTCTGAATGCACGCCCAAATTGTTTTTTTCGTTCAGGCTGGGCAAAATTGAAAAGGGAATATTGCCATAGCCTATTTGAATCGTATCCCCGTCCCGGACGAGACTGGCTACATACTTGCCGATTTGCTCTACAACATCGCTATCTTCTTTGGGATCGTACTCCGGCAATGGTTCGTCATAGGGAATGATATAGTCAATGTCGTTGATATGGACGAATCCGTCCCCGTGTACCTTGGGCATGTTGGCATTGACCTGCGCAATCACCAGGTCCGCATTCTCTACGGCAGCCTTGGTTACATCAACGCTGACCCCCAGACTTAAATAGCCGTGCTCATCCGGCAATGATGTCTGGATCAAAGCAATATCGATGGGGAAATAATTGCGGTCAAACATCTCGGGTATTCTGGAGGTGAAAATGGGTGTGAAATCGGCATCGCCCTTGTTGATGGCGTCTCGGTTCAGATCGCCGATAAAACATGCGGCCATGCGGAAATTTTGTTTGTATTTTTTATAAAAATAGTTGCTGTCATCGGGAAGGGTCCATACATAATAGATGTCGACATCAAAAAATGCAGCCGGATTATGGTTTAAATAATCCATCAGCGACCTGACCAGATATCTTGGTTCACCGGCCCCGGTGCCGATAAATACTTTGTTGCCGCGTTTAATATTTTTAAATACGTTCTTTTCTGTGGTAAACTTTTCCGGATACAATTTCTTTAGTTCATCAATTCTGTTTACTTGTTCAAATAAGCTCACTTTGATGCCCTCCTCTCATCTATTTCTTCTTATTAACTCCATGGCGCGTTCCCCGCCGCCCTTCTTCACAGGCAGTAAAAAACGCGCCGCTGCTCATTTACGATACAGTCATTATATATTTATCGAAGCACAGAGTAAATTAAAATACTCACTAATTGGCAAAATTAAAGGTAATACCAAGCATCTCTTATGATTGGAAGGTGTCAGCATGGGCATGTCATTACTTGATATATTCGCCAGAAACATCATCGCTATAGCGATATTATTTATCCTTGCCTTGTTGATCGGCAAGCGATTGATATCT
>JAGFXV010000275.1 GCA_017861475.1 Bacillota bacterium
CCAATTTTGCCCGCTATTGAGTCAAATATGTCTCGAATTGCAGCCAGTGAATTAATAAGCGACATCGGAAAGTCCCATTATTGGCATTTTTATCTTTGCCTTGAGGTTGGCATAAGAGTTGCTTATAATTATTAGTGTTGCCTATATGAATAATGAACATCACCAGACGATTTAATAACATTTTGGAGGAAATTACGTGGATCACAGCAATAATTACAGCAGAAAACTAATTACAGCAGAGGAGGCAGTCAAGGTTGTCAAGTCCGGCGATCGCATATTCTATAGCGAATTTGCCATGTTTCCCAAAATGTTGGATGCTGCTCTCGCCAAGCGCATTCCTGAATTGAAGGAGCTTGAACTTTACAGTGTTTTCTATACCCAGATGCCTAAAGTGATAGAAGCCGATCCCAAACATGAACATATCATCGCTCAGGATTGGCATTTCGGACCGATATCAAGGCGTCTGGCTGATCAGGACATGTGTTTTTATGTACCGATCGCGTATCATCAGGGACCACGGATCATTCATAAGTATATTGAGAATGATGTAGCTATGGTAGCGGTCAGTCCCATGGATGAGAAAGGTTTCTTTAATCTGGGGCCGACCAATTCAGTTACTCCGGCTTATCTGGACAGATCAAAAACGATTATCCTGGAGGTCAATAATTCTGCCCCCCACTGTTTGGGCGGCAACAGCGAGAACATTCATATCAATGATGTCGATTTTGTGGTGGAAGGCAACAATTACCCCCTGATTCAGCTGCCGACGGCCAAACCCAAGCCGTTTGACTGCCAGATCGCCGGTTACATTATGAACGAGATCGAAGACGGTGCCTGCCTGCAGATGGGCATCGGCAGCATGCCCAACGTGGTTGGAGCCAATATAGCCGACAGCGACCTTAAAGATTTGGGTATCCATACCGAGATGCTGGTCGATTCATGTGTGGATTTGTATGAATCCGGCCGGGTGACCGGCAACCGCAAAAGCATCGACAAAGGCAAGATGGTTTATAGCTTCGCACTGGGTACCGACAAACTCTATAACTTTATGAACAATAATCCGGTATGCGCATCCTATCCGGTCAATTATACCAATGATCCGCGCATGATCGCGCTGAATGACAAGGTAATCGCCATCAACAGCGCGTTGGAGGTTGATCTTTTGTCGCAGGTCAGTTCCGAGTCATCCGGGTATCGTCATATATCGGGTACCGGCGGCCAGCTCGACTTTATTATGGGCGCGTTTCAGTCCCATGGCGGCAAAGGATTTATTTGTTTGAGCTCCACCTACGAAGACAAGAATGGCCAGTTGCGCTCCCGTATCGTGCCCAGCATGAGTATAGGTTCAGTCGTTACCGTACCGCGCTCCATGATTCAGTATGTAGTTACGGAAAACGGCATTGTTCAGATGAAGGGAAAATCCACCTGGCAGCGGGCGGAGGCATTAATCAGTATTGCCCATCCGGCCTTCCAGGATGAACTGATCAAACAAGCCCAGGAAATGAAAATCTGGGCCAAAAGTAATCGATTGCTCAATTAATTTCTGAACAAATCGCTGCCGATCAATGATGCAAACGCTATGACCCCTGTACAGCGTCTGCACTATTGTGAGCCAGATTGGTTCTGATTCCCCATTCAACAATAAAGACCTCCGGAATGCGATGCTGATTAAGGCATTTATCCGGAGGTTTTCTTATAAGGTTATACTGATTGGCTATAATGTGCCGGCTGCATAATAAAGTCAGGACTGATTTGATAGGCATACGTTTGCTTTGATGATACAATTCTTTTATATAATCGTCTTGTATCATATCCTACCTTCTGCTGATCGGAGCGGGTGGAATAAAAGAAGCAAATGTGATCGACTATGCGGCTTCAGGTGTGGAGGGCATTGTTACAACTTCCATGTATTTTGGCCGGCCGTTGGATATATCCGTTAAAATAGAGCCAGTCTAAACCATGATCATGGCCCAATAAGCTTTGAGACAGGTGCGGGCAGAAGGGAAGGGGATCTAGTGATTGATTTATATATTCCGGGAAGAGAACCTTTTGAGCTGCAGCATTTGATCCTGGATATGAACGGTACGCTGACCACGGATGGTGTGCTGCTGGAAGGTGTTGCCGAACGGATAGAGCAGTTAAAAGGCAAATTAAATATTTATCTTATGACTGCCGACACCTTTGGTACCGGAGCGCAAGTAGCCAGGAAATTGGGTATAGAAATATATGTCGTAAGTCCTGTTAACGGGGGACAGGATAAAGCTGATTTTGCTGCATCCCTTGCAGCTTCAGGCGTCATTGCCATCGGCAATGGCTTTAATGACAAGGAGATGTTCAGACAGGCCAACCTGTCGATTGCAGTGATCGGGCAGGAGGGTTGCTGTGTGGCGGCATTGCAAAATGCGGATATAGTTGTGAATCATATCGAGGATGCCCTGGATTTGTTGCTCCATCCTTTGCGAATCATTGCTGATTTGCGTACATGATTAATTCGAATAAAAACATTACTGTTGGTCAGAGGGTATGAGGGGTTGAATACAGTGCCACGTACCCTGGCCAATTGTCATCACAGTAGAAGGAGCAGCCATTATGCAACCATGGGCGGAAATACTTCTGGGCTGGTACGAAGAGGAGAAACGTGATCTGCCCTGGCGCCGCAGCCGTGATCCGTATGCCATCTGGATATCAGAAATCATGCTGCAGCAGACCCGGGTGGAAACAGTACGTGAATATTATCATCGTTGGATGACGCGTTTCCCAGACATCAGGAGTCTGGCAGAAGCGGATTTGGATATGGTATTGAAATTGTGGGAAGGGCTGGGCTACTACTCCCGAGCTCGTAATCTGCACAAAGCCGCCCGGCTGATCACGGATGAAATGGGTGGGATCTTCCCGACGAGTTACAAGCAGATCCTGGCGCTGCCCGGAGTCGGGCCTTATACCGCCGGGGCCGTGGCCAGTATTGCCTTTGGCTTGCCTGTGCCGGCTGTGGACGGTAACGTACTGCGAGTGATGAGTCGCATTTTCGCATTGCCGGAAATTGATCAGACCAGTGTACAGACGGCGATCAAACAACTGGTGGCGGATCATTTCCCACCAGGCAGAGAAGGTGACTATACGCAGGCGCTGATGGAGTTGGGGGCCCTGGTGTGTGTGCCGCGCCGTCCCCTGTGTGACTGTTGCCCGCTAACCGGACAATGTCAAGCCTATGAGCAAAACACCCAGAGCCTGTGGCCGGTTATAAGGGAGAAAAAGCCGGGCAAGGAAATCAAACGCTTGGTGGTGGTAATCAAAAGAGGGGATGAGATCCTCATGCACCAGCGGCCGGCGACGGGACTGCTGGCTGGATTATGGGAATTTCCCGGAGTGGAAGGCAGCCTGAAAAAAGAACTGGCCCCCAAATTTACTGATGAATATGGATTGCAGCTAAAGGTCGGCAAACATCTGGTGGATGCCATCCACGTTTTTACTCATCTGCAATGGGACATGAAGGTCTATGAAGCAACGCTGGCGGGTGATGATGAACTTGGCGGGAAGCCTGATTTTCGTTGGATTCGTTTGAAAGAGCTGGAACAGTTGGCCATCCCCACCGCATTTAGAAGAATAAGACAGGTGCTTTTTACTAAC
Organism: Bacillota bacterium; assembly: GCA_017861475.1. GTDB lineage: Bacteria > Bacillota > Syntrophomonadia > Syntrophomonadales > Syntrophomonadaceae > Syntrophomonas_B. Next base: position 3,628 of record JAGFXV010000275.1, read on the forward strand.
TAGAGGGAACCTGGATTATATATTAATTCTGAAGCTATAATTGAAGGAATATTATCTGTAATATATTCAAGGAAATAGCAGGTTTGAAATACAGAAACAGGAGAAGAAGAACCATGAAATGT
>JAGFXV010000029.1 GCA_017861475.1 Bacillota bacterium
ACCTTGACAAAAGAGCGCGGGCTTAAATAGAACCAGAGCAGCCAAACCAGCATCAATGATACAAACCAAACCAAGGTCCAGATCAAACTCCCGATCCAGGGTGCACGCCCAGGTTGGTCTTTTTGTTGATACTGCTCGACGAAATACTTGTAAGTAACCGGTCCGCCGATTTTAGCCTGTGGTGAAATATTGCCTTTGTTGGCACCACGATAATTCAAACTGCCGCCGATAGCCGCGCCGTCCAAAACACTCAAATGATCAGTTTTGATCGCGGCGCTTTGACCTATTTTACCGGATATACTTAGTTGTCCGGCCGCTGCTTGCAGCCCCCCTTGGATCAATCCATCAATATTTAAATCTTCACCCCAAATTGCAGCATTACCACCTATGACGGCATCTTTGTCAAGGATCAAATTGGATGCGCCAGCAGAAAAATTACGTTTGATTTTACCAGTTATACGGGCATTTTGAGCTCCCATACGGAGATCATCATTGATCGTTCCTGAGATGTTCAGGTTGCTGCACCCAGCCAACAAGTCACCATTAATGGTGCCGGTTACTTCCACCGTATCGGCTAAGGCCACTACATCACCATTTATCGTACCGTCAATTCTGACATTGCCTCCTGCAATAAACAGATCATCATTTATTACTTCCCCGGTTTTGACCACAACAGTTTGGTTGCCCTTGTCCTTGTCTCCCGAGGTGCGGCTCTGCCAGGCCAAGGCAGGAGCTGCCAAAATGGTAACCATCAGAAACATGGTTAATAGAATCAGAGATACCCTTTTACTCTTGTTCATTATTCCTTCCCCCTTATCATTACTCAATAGCTTCTTCAAATTTAACTAGTTTGCGGCTCAGGATCGTAATAGCAACCAATCCTATAACAATTCCATTTAGGGCTATATGGAGAATGCCCGACCATAAGGTGCCCTGAGAGGAAAACCATTGCAAAACCGCAGTTATGATCAACTGCCAAACATGAACCACTACTTGCTGGATTACTGACGCAAACAGCAAGCCCGGGCCCTCCTTCAACAACCAGTATCCCAGGTTGGTTTCTTTCAGCCAACTGCCACCAGCCAACAATAAAGTGAACCCCAACAAGAAAAAAATGATTGTCACCCAGCTCCATTTAACACCTATGTCACCGAACAACGGCTCACCAACAGTATTTGATTCCTCAATTAATAATTGGTTTTCAATTCCAAACAAGCCTGTAAGCCAATTATCTTCGCTGATAATATTAGTCACCATTCGAGTACAGAAAGGGCAAAGGTCTAAATGCTCTTCTACTTTGAGCTTTTCATCAAGCGTTAATTCTCCATCGGCATAAGCTTGTAAAATACCTGACTCCGGGCACTGGCTTTTCATTTCCCTTCACCTCCTGCTTTCATCAATTGAAGCAGCACCTTTTTAGCTCTAAAAATCCTGGTTCCTACTGTGTTAGGTGGTATACCGGTAACTTCAGCAATTTCTTCATAAGATAATTCCCGGTCAAAACGCAGCCCGAGAATCGCTCTGTCTTCAGGGTGCAGTTGCAACATAGCCTGGCGAAGGAATCGTAATTGCTGTTCTTTTGCCATACTATCAACCAGATTGTCCATAGCTGATGTTTCTGAAACCAACTCATATTTATCCTCCCAGGTTACTTCCCGCTGTTTCTTTTTTAACAGATCCAGGCTGGCATGGTAGGCAATCCGGTATAGCCAGGTTTTGATCGCTGAACGCCCGGCAAACTGATCCTGATGTTCATAAGCCTTCAGGAAGGTTTCAGACACTATCTCCTGCGCATCGGCTTCATTCTGACAAACCCGGTAAGCGGTGAAATAAACGCCTTCCCGATAGCGTTGATATACAGCCTCGAAACTATCTCCGCTAAGAAACAGATTATCAGCATTATTGTGTTGCAAATCGGTTTGTTCAAGCGACACTCTGAATACCTGCCTTTTGTTCTTCTCAAATTATCTGCGTCTATAATATAGACTGCCAACAACGATTTTTATTTCAACTAATTTAAATATTTTTTTAACGACAGAACTTCGTTTTTGAAAATGATGATGGCATGAGCAATTTGATATTAAACCTGCCACATTATACAATTATAGTCAAACAATTAAGTCATTCTGTTGGAGGAATATTGATGGAAAGCCTTTTGGATAGATTTTTACGATATGTCAAAATCGATACGCAGTCTGCCGAGAACTCCAATACCTATCCCAGCACGCCCGGACAAATACAGCTGGCAAAACTGCTGACCGGGGAACTTCAGGAACTAGGCTTGACCAATATAACCCTAAGTGATAGTGGTTATGTAATGGCCGAACTGCCTGCCAACAGCAATAATATTCTCCCCGTCATCGGATTCATCGCCCATCTGGATACCAGTCCGGATGTATCCGGTAGGGATGTTAAACCGGTATTGTTTCCAGATTACGATGGCCGGGATTTGGTTTTGAACCCGGCTGAAAATACGGTGATAAAAGTTGAGGATTATCCTGAACTAAAAGAATATATCGGAAATACCATCATCACCAGCGATGGCAATACACTGCTTGGAGCCGATGACAAGGCCGGCATCGCGGCAATCATGAATGCCCTGGACATTCTGACGGGCAACCCGGAAATAAAACACGGCAAGATCGTTGTCGCCTTTACTCCGGATGAAGAAATCGGTCAGGGCGCAGACAGCTTTGACGTAGCCGGATTTGGCGCTGATTTTGCGTATACCGTGGATGGAGGGCCGGTGGGAGAGCTTGAATACGAGACCTTTAACGCGGCAATTGCCCATATTGACATTCAGGGAATCAATGTACATCCTGGCACCGCCTATATGCGCATGCAGAATGCAACGCTGGCCGCCATGGAATTGAACAGCATGCTGCCAGCCAATCAACGTCCCGAATATACTCGTGATCGCGAAGGCTTTTACCATCTGATGCAAATGAGCGGAACGGTTGAAAAAGCAAACATGACCTACATCATCAGAGATCATGACCGGGCTGAATTTCAGCAAAAGAAAGACTATCTGCAATCCTGCGTGGATTTTCTCAATCGCAGATATGGTAAAGAAAGGATCATTCTCCAGCTACAGGATCAGTATTATAATATGAAGGAAAAAATTGAGCCCGTTTATCATATCGTGACCCTGGCAGAACAGGCCATGCTGGAAAATAACATAACCCCAATCATCAAGCCGATTCGAGGCGGGACAGACGGCGCACGCCTTTCCTTCATGGGATTGCCCTGCCCCAATATTTTCACCGGAGGCCACAACTTTCACAGCCGTTTTGAATTCATCAGCCTGGAATCAATGGAGAAGGCCAGCCAGGTTATCATCCGTATTATTCAAGTGGCAGAATCGCAGTCTTTCACCAAGCCTTAGGAGGCAACTTCATTTAACTCTCTCTATTTGGAATGCAAGGCACGATTAACGAGATAACTTGCCTGCTCGAAATAACATGACACTACCTAAACAGCACTGAAAAGGTTGTTCCATTGTCACTGGTATCTATTTCAATAGAAGCATTGTTCTTTTCCGCCAGATTATAGCAGATAAACAAACCTAAACCAGTACCATTTTCCTTGGTCGTCAGAAATGGAGTGCCCAGCTTTTCCAGAAGATCTTTGTTAATCCCTTTACCATTGTCCTGCACCGACAAAACCACTTTATTCTCTGCAGCAAAGGTTCGTATGATTGCTCCATCACCTTCTGCTGACGCCTCAAGTCCATTACGAACCAAATTTAATGTGAGTTGACGGATGTCATTTTCAATCAGCATTACATTAGGAATTTCTCCTAATTCGAGTTTTACATACTTATTGTGCATGATGGCTTCTGCTTGAATTAAGGGAGCAATACTGCCGATAATATTATTAAGGTTTGCTTCCGCAGCTTCGATTGCTTTATCTTTAGCCATTGTCAAGAAACCTGAAATTATGGTATTGGCCCTATCCAGTTCCTCAACCATTGTCTCGAAATAACTTGTATAATCGTGAAATTCCTTATTAATACTAAGCAACTGCAAAAAGCCACGTACCGTGGACATAGGGTTTCTTATCTCATGAGCGATCCCGGCAGCCATTTGTCCGACCACGTTTAATTTATCGAGGCGGGCCATGTTTTCTTCCAACCGTTTAGTCTCAGTAATATCTCTAAATACCATAACCACCCCGATAATACTGCCGTCATCATTCCGAATAGGGGCTGCAGAATCAGCAATGGAACGCGTTTCACCTTCTTTAGTAACGAGTCCGGTATGATTGGCCAGACCTATAATAAAACCGTCTCTGATCACTCTATCCACAGGTATCTCAGCAGGCTCCAGGTTTATTTCGTTAAAGATTCTAAACACGTGGCTGATGGGTTTGCCAATGGCCTCTGCCTGCGAATAACCGGTTATCTGTTCAGCAACCGGATTTACAAAAGTGACTATGCTGTTAACATCGGTTGTAATTACGGCATCACCTATACTGGAAAGAGTGACGCGAAACCATTCTTTCTGTTCCCTGAAATCCTTTTCAGCTTGTTTATGCATGTTACTCAATAAAGCATCATGAACCTCGCTCCTTACGGAAGGAATAAATTCATTCAGGCTGTCTTCATGAATATTGTTGTTAACGCCATCCTTAATAGTTCTCACCCGACGTTCTTCACCAATTCTTTCGGAGAGTATAAGACAAGGTATATCTATGCCGCTCTCTTTAATTATTCGCAGTACAGATTGCTCATCAAACTGTTTTCTGCTGATATCGACGATTATTATATCCCAGGGACCATCCTTTAGGGCCAAAATCAGGTCCTCAACTGCATCCACCCTTTTGTATATTTGGTGATAACCATTGCTATGAAGGGCTTTTAGCGCCAACATCGAATCCGTTTCCGATTCTTCAACGACTAGAATACGAAGTGATAAATCCATTAAATATCTCCCATCATTAATATCCTGATCAAACTCTTGACGTTAAGGTTCCATATAACAAGACGTTCGACAAATATACCACAGCACCTTTTTTGTAAGATGCTGGAGTTGGCAAATTGTGATATTTTTATAAAATGTGAGCATTCTTATTCTCTATTCGTTAAGCTTGCCTTTGTTAGCACCACGATAATTCAGATTTCCGCCGATAGCCGCGCCGGGCAAAACACTCAAATTATCAGTTTTAATTGCGGCGCTTTGACCGATTTTACCGGATAGACTTAATTGGCCGGACGCTGCTTGTAGCCCTGCAGCAATATCGCTGATCGTATCAGCCTCACATATTACCAATCCGGCTCATAGTATAGATATATATAACATGAATAAGTGGAGTTAAATATGCTGAATGCTGTTGCGGTAGTAAAAAATAATTTTATTGGAACGGGTTGTCTTATCCCCATTACCGTGGTTTTAAGCTTCTGCGCTACCATTCGTATCGTTATTCCCACGGAGATTCGAACCTGTGACCCCTGTGATTATAAGGACTTTTCGGACATTCAAACATTACTCATGAGGGAACGGCATTCAAATTGCCGGGATATTGAGAACATAATCCCTTTGCCGGTATCATCCGGATCAACTGCAGATATTATCAGTATTAAGGTATATAATCTAAGGCCTGTTTATTGTAATATACTACGATACCCGAAACATGCGGTCGGGGAAACTGTTTTCAAGTATGACCTGGCCGTATTCTACCTTGATGCTAAACGCTATAAAACTTATCATACCAAAGATCTATCAGCGCTATTTTCATTTAAACTGGATCACATCCCGCCGCCTGAAGCCTGTTTGCTATCAGAATGCCAGGCAGAAGTTGTGGATTTGCTAGTACCCAATTAGTCAAATACTTCGCTGATGACTTTCGTCCACTTTTCTCTCCATCGCTCCATACTAAAAGCAGCCGCCACTGCCCGCGCATTAGCTCCCAATTTTTCACGCTGATTTTTGTCGTTGATTAACAACTCAATCCCATCAATCAAATCAGTTGGTGTAGGCTTAACCAGCAAACCGTCATATCCATCAATGATCAGATCAGACAGCCCCCCAACCGGGGAAGCAATTACGGCACAGCCGGCCGCCATCGCCTCCAGACAAGCAAGCGAGGTTCCTTCCGTTCCCTTGGTGGGTATTAAGGCAATATCCATATGACGTAATATTTCCGGCATTGCATGGGGAGGCTGCCAGTAATAATAAATATTCTCATGTTCTGAAGCCCATTTTAAAGCTTCCGCCTCCAGTTGATCCGTATGACCCCGTCCTACAAAATGAAATTCTACCTGGGGATATTTTTTGGTTAATACCTCGGCAGCCCGGACCGTTTCATTCAGTCCTCTCACATACGTAAGCCGCCGCGGGAAAATTACTCTGATCTTATCCGGATGAGCGATACGGGATTGGTATTGCTCAGTATCAACAAAATTAGGAATATACTCAAATTTGTGAAATAAGTTGGGCCAGGTAGCATTGGCCCAGTTTATGGTATTGGTATCCACAGAAACAATTTTTTGCGGTCCGCCCAGAGCGATATGCATTCTGCGCAGCCATTCCTTCCTCTCAACTTCCGTTGGCAGCTGAGAATCAAAGCCCGGATAATCCCAGAATATCCCGTGAGAAATGGAGATACTTTTCTTCAATACTTGCGGATAGGCGAGAAAAGTAACAAAGTATATTGCATAATCCACATCCATAGCCTGTTCATAAAAATGCTGATTGACATTGGGAAAGGTTTGTAAATCATTTTTCGTTTCCGGAATCGTACAGATATCCACCCCGGGCAGCAATTCCTTTTTCCATCCTGTTCCGATTTGCCACCACCTGACACCATAGCCCAGATCAATCAGCAGCTTGGTAAGCTCGAATCCGTAGCGCTCAGCTCCGCCATATATGATTCGGTTTCCTTCCGGGTTAAAAAAGTTGGTCGTCAATATGCCTACTTTCCCTTTCACCTAATGAATACCTCCATGTTCAAAATAACCATTCATTATTTCCCGCAATTTTGAAACGGTTGCTATTATCTGTCTCCATCTAAAAAGTACAGGTTCTTGGCATCTCTCCATTTTTCGGTGGCCGGCGGGGTCTGGATACTCTGGGTAAATGGCCGTACTTCTCCAAAAACTTTCAGATCTTTATCCCGGTAATAGAGATATTTGCGGTAGTGATCCTCCGGATTAAGCCATCCGTAGTGTTTGACTCTGATGTCCGAATAGTATGCGATCCGGTTTTCGTAAGCTTGAGGAAAACGGCCGCAATGAACCTCTCTTTGCATCCATTGAGAATCCAGATGCGGATTATAACGAACCATAAATAAAAGCGATTTCCGCCAGGGGTTCCAGCCTCCGTCTATTCGGTAAGAGGCAGGATCCTGCCAAAAATCAAAAACACGAAAACTGATACCATAAAAATCATTCTGGTCTAGCAGCAGATCAATCTCATTTATTATCCTGTCCTCAAATATCTCGTCAGCATCAACAGCCACAATCCAGTCCGGTTTCTCTTCTGCGGCCAGCTGCCAGAGCTTACGTCTCATGGCAGGTTCATTACTGGCAAACAAAGGTTCATCATTCTTATAAACGATTACCTTTTCAAAATGCCCGGTTACATCAATGGTATCATCATCCGAACAATCATCCAGTATCACAATGGCGTCGACCCAGCGTGAAAGATGCGCCAGTACTTCCTTTAAATATCTGCCAGCCTCGTTGCGAACCGGCATCATGGCAACAATCTTCTGTTTTTGGGCTTTCTCTTTCATCCTTTTATTCCCCCAAAAAAGGGGCCTTTGATAAGGCCCCTAAATTTATGCTGTCGCCACAAAAATAAAATCGATGGCAAGATCAATATTGTTTACTACAGTGCTTACGGTCGCAGGCAAATGGAAAGCAAAGGTTACATCTTCGTTGCCTGTTGTCAAGGCGAGGGCTTGCCCGGGACTGGCAGGCTGATCGATTAAAGCCTTCAATGATCCCGTAAATATACTGGCACCCGGGCTGGCAGTAACGCTGACATTTAAATACTCAGCAAGAATAGCGGCCTTATGGTCAGTAGTAGTACCGCCTCCTGTCCAGGCAGCAGTAACATAATAGTACTCATCCACAGTTCCTGTATTGGCAACATTGATTACGCCTTGAACAGTTTGCCCGGGGAGCATATCGGTAGTATTAATCACACCGCTGGCAGGAGACACTGCAATGCTAACATCAGCTGTATCCAGGACTCCATTTTCTGAATTGGCAGAATAAATCAATGGCATTTTTTATTCCTCCCCCCATTATAAAATCGTTGTATATTATGCGAATAAATTGCTAATTGTTACCATTAATAATGGAGGAATGAAAATATGCTGCGGGATATCGTCGATTTGTACAGCCGTTATGAGTTTATCAGTCTGGAATCGATGGAAAAAGCCAGTCAGGTTATAATCGCTGCTGGCTTTTTGCTAAATGATTTTTTTTTGAAATCCCGAATGTGTATTTAGAAAAGTCGTCAAACTATGGGGCAATAATTATTTGAAATATGTCTCAAAACCATTATTCATTATATATGAACCGTTTGGAACCTGAATGGCAACCAGACATATACTTAAACAATCTGCACAGGAACCCATGGCATTGATTAAACACAGGAAAATCGTGTAACCATTTAACCAGCCAAATATATCGAGAACAAAAGGTAACACAATAGTTAATAGAAAAAATGGCATGATAGAAATGATTAAAAATCGATCTTTTTTAATTTTTTCATTCGTATATACAAACCCGGCAAATCCGTTAAAACCCCAATATGTTTTATCAGATTTCAACACATTGGGTATAAAACAAGCATGAAGTAACTCATGTAAGGCCAGAAATAATAACATGATCACTATAAATAACAATATATAAAAATCAAACGTGAAAGAAATGCTGAACTTATTACCAGTTTTCAAAATTCCTTTCAACGGGGGGTATAAACAAACTGCAATAAATATTGAGATAGCCCCATTGATAAACATAAATGGCAGCGAAAATAAAATTACTGTACCTAAGTTGGATGGTTCTTTCAGCTTTGTCCATCCCTCCGAAAGTAATTTGTTTTTCAGCTCTTTATCCGCGGGAATTATTTTCTTTATATATTTCATAAATCATAATCCTTTGGCCTAAGCCGAAGATAATAGAAAAAGACCGAAAACTAAAATCATTCAACAGAAAAGTCCTGCGAACTGAAATTAGCATAGTATCTCCCAGATTGCGCTGTAAATCTCAAAACACAATAGTCTGGATCGGAGACACCTTGCGAATAATACATGGTGTCTCCTTCCCTCCAGATCATTTCCTTACTTTCCTGATCTTCCAGCACTTCCATTGAGCCCTTTAGCATCACGCCCCGGAAAAATCGCTTGTCGCAAAAATAAATGCATGCCTTTGGATTTTCACGGTATTGGGCCACGCGCATGGAGGAAGTGTTTGTGGTGAAATAAAAGACCTTGATCCCCTCGCGCTTTCTTGGCGGCAGCATGGCCTTTGCATTCGGAAATCCCTCTTGATCGACCGAAGCGATAAAAGATACGCCTTGCTTATCAATCAAGTTTCCAATAGTCTGTTCTGCATCCCTGAGCATAGGATAGCCTCCCGTTCAACAATGATTTTTTATGTTCCCATTGTAATACGTGGAGACACCGCGGTAAATTACCCACTTTTTTGTGGGTATGGTCAATCCAAAAGGCCATTGGCTTTTAGAATATTTTCCATACCGCTTTCTTTCATCAAATCGATACCAACACCCTGCATGATCGTAATGGCTTCCAACAGTTTGTAGCCACGTTCAATTAAATAATATTCAACCTTTAATGGATATCCATCAGAAGAACGCTTATCAATTATGCCGTAATCCAGGAGTTCTTTTAGCTGTTCAAGCAACATTTTTTGGTTTATACCAGTGATCTCATGTTCGAGCTGTGACAAAGATTTTCCGCCTTTGCCAAGCTGCCATAAGATAATCGGCTTCCATTTACCCTTTGT
>JAGFXV010000276.1 GCA_017861475.1 Bacillota bacterium
AAATAAAGGTTTTGGCTCCCATCATCAAAGCCCAGAAGGGCGAACATCGCAAAGTTATCGACGGACTTATAAAAGATGGTTTTGTCAGATTAATGGTGGACGGTTACGAATACAGTTCTGAAGAGGAAATCAAGCTGGAGAAAAATAAAAAGCATGATATCAGCGCCGTTGTGGACCGGCTGGTCATCAAAACAGATATTCGCAGTCGTCTGGCTGAATCATTGGAACTGGCTTTTGAAATGAGTGAGGGGATTGTCAAGATATTGAAGTTAGGGGTTGAAGGTAAGGATGAGGAAATGATTTTCAGCCGTGATTTTGCCTGTCCTGAATGTGGTTTCAGCCTGCCCGAACTGAGTCCGCGCATGTTCTCCTTCAACAGTCCTTTCGGGGCCTGTCCGGAATGTGACGGTTTGGGAGAAAAAAAAGAAATCGACCCCGACCTGGTTTTGGATCGGGATAAAAGTTTGGAAGAAGGGGCTATCATCCCATGGTCAGGATATTTCCACAGCTATTACCGACAGTTGGTAGCCGGAATGGCCAAAAAATACAAGATCCCTATAGACAAGCCATTAAAAGATTTAAATGCCAAACAGATCGAAACGATATTGTACGGCAATGGTGGGGAACGGTTTAAAATCGAATATACCAATTCCTACGGAGAGGAGCGGGATTTCAATTCCGCCTTCGAAGGGGCGATCAATAATTTGTCCCGGCGTTATGCAGAAACCAGATCAGATGCTTCACGTGAGGATCTGGAGAAATATATGACCAGCAGTCCCTGCCAACGCTGTCAGGGAAAAAGATTGCGGGAGGAGATCCTCTGGGTACTGCTGGGAGGCAAATCGATTGCCGAGGTCAGCGCGTTTTCGATCCGGGAAAGCCTGGAATTTTTCGCTGCTTTGCAGTTGGATGAAAGGGATATGATCATCGCCCGCCAGGTAATCAAGGAAATTAATGCCCGTCTGGGCTTCCTGCTGGACGTGGGGCTTGATTATTTGACCCTTGACCGGATGGCCGGCAGTCTTTCCGGGGGAGAGGCCCAGCGTATCCGCCTGGCAACCCAGGTCGGGTCATCTTTGATGGGCGTTCTTTATGTGCTTGATGAACCAAGTATTGGACTGCATCCCCGCGACAATGATCGTTTGCTGGCAACTTTGAAAAGATTACGGGATTTGGGCAACACCGTCATAGTGGTGGAACATGATGAAGAGACGATGCAAAATGCTGATTACATAGTGGATATTGGCCCCGGTGCCGGTGTTCATGGCGGTGAAGTGGTGGCAGCCGGCAGTTTGGATGATATCATGCACAGTGAAGATTCGCTGACTGGCCAATATTTATCCGGCCAGCGCAATATTGCTGTACCCAAGTAGCGTCGGGAAGGCAACGGTCAGGAATTGGTCATCCGCGGAGCCAGCGAACACAATCTGAAGGATATTGACGTATCCATACCACTCGGTAAAATGGTGGTTATAACTGGCGTATCGGGTTCCGGTAAAAGCACATTGATCGAAGATATCCTTTATCCGGCTTTGATGAAAAGATTTTACGGCGGCCGGCACAAGCCCGGCAAACACAAGGAAATGATCGGAGCTGAACACCTGGACAAGGTAATAAATATTGATCAGTCTCCCATCGGAAGAACTCCCCGTTCCAACCCGGCTACTTATACCGGGGCTTTTGACGGCATTCGCGAGCTTTTTGCCAATACGACCGAGTCGCGTATCCATGGTTACAATGCCGGACGGTTCAGTTTTAATGTGCGCGGAGGGAGATGCGAAGCTTGCTCCGGCGATGGCATCATCAAGATTGAAATGCATTTTTTACCGGATGTATATATTCCCTGTGAAGTCTGCAAAGGCAAACGTTATAATCGGGAGACGCTGGAAGTTAAATTCAAAGGCCATACGATTGCCGATGTTTTGTCTATGACGATAGACGAAGGGGTAGAGCTGTTTGAGAATATTACCAAGGTACATCGCAAGCTCAAAGTTTTGCAGGATGTTGGCCTGGGCTACATTCAACTGGGGCAGCCTGCTCCTACGTTGTCCGGGGGAGAGGCGCAGCGGGTCAAACTGGCTACCGAGCTGTCCAAGCGTTCCCTGGGAAAAAATATATATATTTTGGATGAGCCAACCACCGGATTGCACAAGGAAGATATAAAACATCTGCTGGAAGTCCTGAACCAGCTGGTGGAGGCCGGCAATACCGTTGTGATTATCGAACACAATCTGGATGTTATAAAATCAGCTGATTATATCATTGATCTGGGGCCTGAAGGCGGTGAAAAGGGCGGCGAGATCATCGCCCAGGGTACACCGGAAGAATTGACTTTGCAGACGCGGTCCTATACTGGTCGGTATTTGCGCCAGGTTCTGCAGCAATAGTTTGACTTGTTATTCAGGAGGTTTTTTATGGAAGCCCTGCGGGAGCGCTTGAAACATGTTCCCCTCCAGCCGGGGGTATATCTTTTTAAGGATCAGGAAGGCGGGGTCATTTATGTCGGCAAAGCCAAGATCCTGCGTAATCGCCTGCGCTCCTATTTTCAGTCTCCGGAGCATCTTCTGCCCAAAGTAAAGGCCATGATGATGCGGGTGGCGGATTTCGATTATGTAATCAGCAGCAGCGAAGTGGAAGCGCTGATTTTGGAAAATAACCTCATTAAAGCTTATCAGCCCCGTTACAACATTTTACTGCGAGATGACAAAACCTACCCGTATATAAAAATCAGCGCGGAAAAATACCCGCGCATTTCTATCGTCCGGGAAAGCAAGGACAAAGTCTCCCGTTACTACGGGCCCTATACGGAAGTTGGCAATGTCAAGGAAACCCTCAAACTGCTCAACAACATATTCCCGCTGCGAACCTGTAAAAACCTGAAGGAGCAAACCCGGCCCTGTTTAAATTTTGATCTCGGTAAATGCCTGGGCCCTTGCAGCGGACAGATCAGTGAGGCTGATTATCAGGCAATGGTTGATGGCATGGTCGATTTTTTGGAAGGCAGATCCCAGGACCTTTTGGCTGTCAAAGAAGCAGAAATGCATGCTGCTGCCGCCAATCTTGAATTTGAAAAGGCTGCCCGAATGCGTGACCAGATGAAAGCCATCAAGGCATTGGATGCCCGACAGCAGGTGATCTTTGATCATCCCTATTTTATTGATGCCATTGCCATGATCGCCGGGGAAAAGGAAAACCTGGCCTTGGTATTTAAAATCCGTAACGGGCAGATTACCGCCAAGGACACGTACTGGCTGAAGCGGGCCATAGAAGAAGAAAAAGGCGAGGTAATGGATTTTTTCCTCAAGTATTACTATGGTGAAAACCATGACATACCAGGCATCATTTTACTCAACGAACCGCCCGCCGAACAGCAGCTGCTGGAAAACTGGCTGAAGGAGAGCAGCGGTAAATCAGTGCGCATGAGCATACCCAGCCGGGGTGAAAAAAGACACATTATGGACATGGTTAGCGAAAATGCCCGACTGCTCTGGGAAGAAAAAACCCAGCAGGATCTGAAGGCCCGCAGAATATTGCTGGATCTGGCAGAAAAACTGGAGTTGGAAGTGATCCCTGAACGGATCGAGTGTTTTGATATTTCTCATTTTGCTGGGGAAGAAACGGTTGGTTCAATGGTGGTTTTTACCTCCGGGAAAGAAGACCGCAAAGCCTATCGGCGGTTTAAAATCAGCCGCAACCAGAACGATGATTTTGCTTCCCTGCAGGAAGTGCTGGAACGACGCTTCA
>JAGFXV010000277.1 GCA_017861475.1 Bacillota bacterium
GCACTATTTGGTTTGCCGGATGAGGCAAATCAGAAAACATACCTGTATGTTGGAGTCCCCAAAATGCTGAGTTTGTTCCTCTACCTCGATCCCAATGCAACAGTAAAAGGCCTCAATGAATTTCCAGCAGATGGAAGGCCACCGGTTTTTCTCTCCTTTATTTCCTATCATATTATGATTTCGTTAGGGATGCTGTTTGCGGCCATAACCGTAATAGGCGCTGCGTTACTTGCTACGAATAAGATCGGGGATACACCCTGGTTTTTAAAAATAATGCTTTTTGCGATTCCGCTGCCCCATCTTGCCAATCAGTTCGGCTGGATTGCAGCAGAGGTTGGCCGGCAGCCCTGGGCCGTTTATCGCGTATTACGCACCGCAGATGCTGCTTCGGTTGTAGTTCCTGCCTGGCAGATATTATTTTCTTTGATTATGTTTGGCCTCATTTACCTTTTGCTGTTTGTACTATTCATCAAGATATTGGTGAAAATAGTCAAAAAAGGACCTACTGCAGCTTCGGCTCCGGGTTACTGATAAAATTTTATTTAATAAATCATAATGTCATTTCACAAGAGGAGGTTTAAGATGGAACCTTTATTCTTCTTGCAAAACACATGGTATGTGCTCCTCGGCGTACTGCTGATTGGCTATTCAATCCTTGATGGCTTTGACCTGGGGGTAGGCTGTCTTGTGCCGTTTCTTGCAAAAAACGATGCGGACAAAAGAATGTTATTTAATGCAATCGGCCCGTTCTGGGATGGCAACGAGGTCTGGCTGCTCACCGGCGGCGGCGCTCTGTTTGCGGCATTTCCCCATGTCTACGCCACGGTTTTCAGCGGATTTTATCTGGCGCTCATGCTGGTTTTGTTTGCGCTTATCTTCCGCGCGGTAGCGCTGGAGTTTTGGAGCTACGATGAAAAAAGAAAAAAGCTCTGGGAATGGGCATTTGTAGTCGGAAGTTTTTTGCCGTCTCTCCTCTATGGAGTAGCGCTGGGAAACGTTGTGGTAGGTATTCCATTAAATGAGCAGATGGAATTTACCGGTAATTTTTTTACCCTGTTGCGTCCGTTTCCTTTGGCCGTTGGTCTTTTGGGGTTTGCAGCAATATTATTGCAAGGCTGCACCTATACGGTTCTGAAAACATCTGGCCTTCTTAAGGAACAGGCGCGGAAAACAGCACGCATTATATGGTCAATTTTTATGGTATTACTTTTTGTCACATTTATCTTAGCTTTTATCTTTATGAGCGGCATAGCAGGCAACAAACTCGCGTATGTCGCCGGGCTTATAGTATTAGCTGCCTGGTTTTTGACAAGACAATCTTTAAATAACGGCAAAGATGGGCAGGCATTTTTTATGTCGTCAGTGGCATTTGCAGGTCTATGGGGCGTTGTTGGTGCTATTCACTATCCTAACTTGGTACTGGCAAGCAATGATCCAGCTCTCAGCCTTACACTCTCTAACTCCTCATCAACTCAATTAACGTTAACGGTAATGCTTATCATCGCTCTGGTAGGCATGCCCTTTGTAATTGGCTATACAATTTATGCATATACGCTTTTTAAAGGGAAAGTAATACTCTACAGTACGGGGCATCCCGGCAAATAAAATTGCCATTTGATTCCGTGCCGATGTATCCGTGCATTGAGACTGCAGCGGTATTATCTAAAAAAACAATCAAGCCAGGGAGAAGCCAAATGAAACATGAGGCAAACATAATCCGCCACTGTCTATCATGCAGCAAGCTCATTTTCCTTGTTGCTTCTTTATTATCTGTCTTTTCTGCATGTACATCAGGCCCCATTAGTGTGCCCCCTGAGGTATCAAGCATTATCAATATAAAATGTGCTGGATGCCATTCAGAAAAGCTTATTCCATCACCGGAACTCGCCTATTTACAATATCGGGGAGGCTGCGGTGGTTGTCATGTCCCCTTCCCTGAAAACCATAATAGCGCCAATTGCACCACCTGCCATAATGCTCCTGAAAAAACTCATTTTTTCCTGCGAGATGAATATGATCAAACCACCCTTAAAACAGATGCTGAAATTGCCTGCATTAAATGCCATATGAACGATTTCCATAAAATGGGGAAAGGGTTCCCTCCGCTGACAAATGACGATGAAATCATTAAATACGCGCAGCAGGGAACATTGCGTCAGTGGATTCATCCGGGGGGCTTCATGGCTAAATACCTGACCGATCGTGAAGTAACCGTGCTCACCAACTGGGTAGACCGGATATCAAGAAACAGAAAGCTTGATTATGATCCGTATCTTGATGCGTTTAAAATTAATGATGATTTTGAAATCAACGGCAAAGGAGATAATGCGCTGTGGGATCGCGCTTCGGAACATATTATAGGGTTAGGGCCAACACTGTTAGCACCTTTAGAAGAGCCCCCAACTCCCCAGGTTGACCAGGTTAAACTAAAAGCACTTTATTCTCATAACTATCTCTATATACGTGCTGAATATAATGATTCAACCCTGAGCATGACCAGGGCAGGTTCATGGATTTTTGATAATGAAAATAAATCCTGGGGGCATCCTCCTGTTAAAAAACTGTATGCAAATTCATTTCCCGCAGCTGAAGTCTATGAAAAGCAGGCAGAGGATGGACTTGCCTTTATCTGGAATATTTCTATCCCCAACTATAAAACCACCTATGGATGTGCTATTAAATGTCATGGCAATGTTCCGGGAGCCAGCTGCTTTACGGATAAACAAGGAACCACTGCTGATATATGGAACTCAAAAGCCGCAAGCGGGCTGGCTGCTCATTCAGCCTATCAGGCAGGAATTCCGACGGTATCTATAGAAACTGGCAGCTATGAGGTAACCGCAGGAGAGATAACACTAAGCGGTTTTGCAGATGATAAATGTCTCATATCATATATGGACATTGATAACGGCTATAACACTGCAGACGATGGCAGAATTGGTGATGAAGGGGAGAAGGCCTACAGCAGCAATATGAATGCTGATAATCAGGCTCCCCAATATATGGAGAAGACTCCTGATAGTTATATTGATGCTCTGATCCTCACGCAGCAGGAAATTGACGAAGGAGAGGTAATCGTCACCGATCCGGATGACCCGCAATATGCCGGCATGGAAGCAATTAAAACAGCATGGGCTGCGTACACAGCTTTACATGCCCTGGTACCGGAAATGATTCTCAGAACCCCTGCTGGCAGCAGAAGCGATGTGCAGGTCGCTGCAGTGTGGGAAAATGGCATCTGGATATATGAGTTTAAAAGAAAATTGGCAACGGACCACAATGATGATGCACAATTTTTTCCTTTTAAAAATTATGAATTCAGTGTTAGCGTTTTTAACAATTGTGGATGGGGAGAGATACCTCCCATGCATAACACCTATGGCAATGGGCAATACCAGATACTCCGCTTTAAAAGATAATCTGGATGTCCGGTTGGGGTTATACAATGTGATTTTTCATCCAAAACAAAGGCAGGAATTTCTTTTAACAATCTCCAGCCACTTAATGCAGAAGGCCCCGGGGTTCTTCCCCAGGGCCTTCTGTTAATTTGTTATGTTCCGTCTATTTCTTAATGCTTCGATTCGCAAATACAGTGCCGTATACCATCAGAACAAAAGCTTTTTAATGCTCCCTCAGCCCTTCGATAAACTCAGGGCGGTGAGCTTGTCGAATCGCATTAAGTCCTGAGTGAGTAAATATCGTCCCCTACTTTATGAATCGATGGACTTAATAATCCATTCC
>JAGFXV010000030.1 GCA_017861475.1 Bacillota bacterium
CCTGGGATATCATTTTCATTATTCTGTAATGATCGGCCGGATTTTCAAGGACATTGACGGAAATCCAACTGCGGCCGATGATGTCTTCCCTTGGCAAGCCGATCGTGGAACAAATAATATCATTTACATCAACATAAATGCCTTCCTCGCCCTCTTTAAAAGTAGTGAGGCTCTGCAATGCGTTGGTGCTGTTAAAAACGAGTTCATATTTATGTCTGTAGCTGTGCAAATCCGTTATATCATAAAAAACACTTATCAAATGATCTTCATCCAACCTGTGCAAGGCTATTTTATAGCAGTTATTACTGATAAAAAACAGGGAGTCTGCCAATTCCATTCTGGCTGTATCCTTGATCCACCTAGCCAAATCAAATCCTTGAAATAAACCGCTTAAACTTTCATCACCCAGGCAACGCCCCAGCAACCGGTGACGGTCATAACCGCTTAAAATCTCATAAGCGCTGTTGATCTCCACAAATTTGTAGTCAATTTCATTATCCCGGAGAATAATTTGATAACAAGCTACCGGACAATTAACAACATCCAGCATGCTTTTTAGCAGATCATCCAAGCTTGCCAATCCAATTACCTCCCTTAACAGTCCTGGTACCTGATCAATATAAATTATGGCTTTTTCAGTAAAATCATACCATTTTGTCATAATTACAGCAACCGAAGCACAGGCAACAATTGTTTACATATATTAACAAATATTGGCTGCCTGTTTATCCTGCTGTAAAAATAGCCCTGTTTTGCGGTTGCATCTGAGAAGCCATCCTACTTCAACTCTTGCTCGTCCTGTATCTTCAATAATATATTTGTCAAAATAAAGTTAAAATCCTTCCTTTGATATTTAACTGATGACGGTATATCTTTTAGTCAATTCGAGAAAATCATACAGCATATTATAAAAATTCAGGTGGAATAATAAAAAAATAAAAAAACAGGAGGCGGTTTGATGCAGGAAAAAGGACTTTCGGCTTTTCAACTAACTATGATGGCGCTGGGCACAGTAATAGGAGGTTCCTTCTTTCTGGCCACCTCTATCGCATTAAGGGCTGCCGGAACATCAATTATTCTGGCATTTATTGTGGGGGGTATACTGGTTTATCTCATTCTCACGGCTTTGTCGGAAATGACGGTGGCCAATCCCCATCCCGGTTCATTCCGCACGTTTGCCTCAGACGCTTATGGTCCTTTTATGGGATATATGGTGGGATGGGTTTACTGGACGGGTCTGGTATTATCCATGTCCAGCGAAGCAACGGCAGCAGCGCTGCTGATCAAGTCCTGGTTCCCTTTGCTTTCTTTGCCCTTGTTGTCTGTCATTATCGTATCCCTGGTTACACTGCTTAATTTATTGGAAGCCAGTCTGGTAACTCGTCTGGAGACCAGCTTGGCTTCTATTAAAATTCTGGCTATTGTTTTCTTTGTAATTTTGGCGGTAGCATTAATTGCCGGTTTTGGAAGCGGGAGAGCACCACTGGGATTTGGTGCGATGCAAAATGCAGCTGTTTTTCCTCATGGCATCGGAGGTCTGGCCGGTAGCATGCTGATCGTACTACTTGGGTATGCCGGGTTTGAAGTCATTGGGCTGGCCGCTTCTGAAGCGCGTGATCCGCACAAGACGATTCCCCGGGCGATCAAAGCCACGGTGGTTTCACTGCTGGTTATATATATAACTGTGATTGCATTGTTGCTTCCTCTCGTTTCGACACAGTCACTTACCACCAAAGTCAGTCCAATGGTTCAGGCCTTGAACATCCATGGTTTTGGGGTTGCCGCTGGATTGGTTAACTTTGTTTTAGTAACAGCCATCATTTCAACCATGCTGGCCTCCGTTTTTGGTCTGGGAAGAATGCTGCGTTCAATCGCCGATAATGGCGATGCCCCCGCTTTTTTAAAGGATCGGGGCGATGTGCCGCTGCGTGGGATCCTCTTTTCCGGTGTGGTGATGTTGGTGGGAGTAAGTATGTCTTATGTGCTGCCTGACCGGATCTATGTATTTCTTGTTAGTTCCGGAGGGTTTTCATTGCTTTTCGTTTATCTGATCATCATGCTGACCCATCTTAGATTTCGCCGGCGCTCAGGCTGTCCTCCCCAAGGCCATTGTCAGCTGGCCGGTTATCCATACACCACTTGGGCAGCGATCATTGGCCTTACCGTAGCAATTGTCACCATGCCCCTGATTCCGGGTCAGGGACCGGGGCTCTTTGCCGGTCTGATCCTGATCGTCATATACTCGATTGCATATCCGCTGGTACACAGGACTTTTGCCTACCTGCAGCCTGCTGCCGCCAAGCCGATTTTTGATGAGGATAACAAGCATCCGGCAGAGGAAACCCGTCATGAGCCCGGAAGCCAACGCAAAATGAGCCGCTGGTGGTCCTTGCTTCGTCGCCGCTAATATCTTGCTGATAAAATTGCTTGTCTTGTTGGATATATCTAAAAAAAAGCCCGCCAAAGCGGGCTTTTTAAACAGCTGTGTAATTGATAGGATCAACCTTTGCTGGCCTGATAAATGACCATCGCTGCCAGCCCGCCGAAAATCAATGCGAATAAAGCCAGTATGCCTACCATGAGCGAACACAGGGATATATAGCCATAAAGAGCGATAATGAATAATCCCAACTGGGAAATGGCGGTATTACGAAATGCTGCTTTGGCAAAGGTCAGATCCTTGCCGGCAAAAGAGGCCAGATAAGAAAGGCCACAGAAAAAAGGAACCAACATCAGGAAAGCAAACGACAGCTGCGGAGAGCCACTGAGACCAGGCATGAATGCGAGCAGCAACAACAGTACAGCTACGGTTGCCTGACCCAGATACAAGAATTTAAGTATCTTTTGTATCTTGGCCACCTTGGCCAAAAGAGCCTTCATGGCTTCAGGATCTGGAGCCGGAGCTTGTGGGGCGTTCGTTTCAATAGTCATTGATTTACCTCCTTTAATTTTCATTCGAAATAACCGTTAGTCTAATCTTAGTAATAAATACAATAAATAGCAAGAAATTTGTTGAATTTTCATAAATAACAAATCTTAACCAATGTTCTTTCCATTGATTAATGAATATACTTCTGAAGAGCGAGCAAAAAAGGCGAAGAGCAAGGCAAGCAAAAAGCCCGTGATTGAGGCGGCATAAGGTCAGGGGACACACCTCTTAGGAGGAATGTCCCCATAATAAGTACGCCGATTGAACGGGCTTTTTGCACTGTCAGCATAAGTGCAACCAGGACTTCTGACTGCGCCTGCGTCTCACCCTTCGGGTACTACACATGCTCTCTTCGTTCGCTATTAAGGTTATGTCACAAGGCCGGTTTTCTTTACATAACGCAGCTATTCACCTTTTTTGACGCTCTGGCAACCCGGTCCGCTCAGGATGCTTCTTCCTCCAGCCTGGCTGATTACCTGGATCTGGGTGCTTATTCTTTCCTTCAGCGCCGGTACATGGGAAATTACCCCGATCAATTTGCCTTCATGCTGCAGACCTGCGAGGGTATTGAGGGCAGTATCAAGCGCATCTTCATCCAGCGCCCCAAAACCTTCGTCCAGGAACAGGGAATCGACACTAACTTTGTGGCTGGCCATTTGCGCCAATCCCAGAGCCAGCGCCAAACTGACCAGGAAACTTTCTCCACCGGAAAGATTAGACGTGGAACGCGTTTCTCCGCCCTGGTAATTGTCGATAACGTTCAGCTCGAGAGCCTGATTGGGGCTGCGCAACAGCAAATAGCGGTCGCTCATTTTTTGCAGCTGTTGATTGGCATGGCCTATCATGATATCAAACGTCAGCCCCTGAGCGAAGTTGCGGAACTTTTTGCCGTCCGCTGAACCAATCAAATCATGCAGCACTTTCCAATTCCGCAGCTCTTCCTGCTGCTTTTCGATCTTCTGCAATTGGATTTTCATCTGCAGGCGATTATCAACACTGTTCTTCAACATGCCTTTATTTATTCCGATCTGATCCCGCAGCGTATTTAGATCCTTTTCAATTTGATCCTGTTCCTGCGCTAGCAGATCTCTTGATTTGTCAGTTAATTGTCGGGCTTTTTCCAGGCGTAAATTCTCCTGGCGCTCCGCCAGTCTGGTTTTGAGCTCTGTGGCTTCTGTAGCAAGCTGATCTGCCCGGTCAGACAGTTGCTGCTGCTCTTCTCTTGGCAGACTGGCCTGCAGGTATGACTGTTCGTCGTTGAAACCAGCTCGTTCAAGCAGTTGGGCAAATGATATTTCCATTGCCCGCAGTTCTTCAGTTCGATCCAGCGTGGAATCGGTCAATGCCTGGCTGCGTTCTTCCGCCAGTTGCAGGCTGCGCAGGACCGTCTCCAATTCCTGCCGGGCTTTTTCTGTTTCTGTTTCAGCCAAGCTTATTTCTTTGTCGAGACGTGCTTCTTCTTTATCCGGATCAAGGTCACCATACAGTTCAAACCGCAGATCCTTCTGCCGGGTATGTTCCTGCGCAAGATTTTCTGCTCGCTGGCGGTTATCCAGCAGTTTTTCCCGCTGGTTTTGCAGATGGATACTGTACTGGGCCAGTTCATTGCTGATCGTGTCCAGGGCATTTTGCAAACGCAACTTTTCGGCCTGCTGCTCCTGCCATTTATCCCTGCGTATTCCCAGATGGTGCATTATATCTGACAATTGCGGCAGGGACAAATCACTGATGCCGTATTCGGCTACCTCCAACAAACTGATCTGCAGCATTTCATCCAGTTCAGCGCTGATCCGCCGGCATTCCAGTTGCAGACGGTCGGCGTCCTTTTTGGTCAGCTCCAGCTGCATTTGGGCTTGCTGCAGATTCTTTTCCGATTGGCTGAGACGAAGCATTCTTTCTTCACAAACGTGGTTTGTTTTATCCAATTGTTGCTGCAGATCCTCAATATTTTTTATCAGTCCGGAAAAGGTTTCCATATTTTGCTCAGCTTTGCCCAAACAGGACTGCCACTCATCCTGTGATTGCAGCTGATTCAAATCCAACTGTAGTGTCCGGCCTGACTGTGCAAATTTTTCCCTATCCTCAGCCAGCCGGGCTTCATTTTCCTGCATCGCAGCCCGACCCAGTTCAATTTCCTTTTCTAATCGGGCAAATTGTATTTTTTGTGCCTGCAGATCTTCGCTGCATTTCCTAAACATCTCCCGCGCCTGCTGTAGAGCTGCTGCGGTCGAATCCAGACACGGCAGATTGCCCTGCGCAAATGGGTGATGGGTTGAACCACATAGCGGACAGGGACTGCCATCTTTAAGGCGGGCCCTTTCCTCCTCCAGGTCACGGATACGATTCTCCAGAACGGCCTGTTGTTCCAGAAGCTCAACTTCTCTCTCGAATTTTTCAAAAAGGATACGATAATTTTCTATTACTAATAGCATTTGCTGCAACTGTTCTGCTAATTGCTGCACCTCTTTATGCTTGGACTGCAAATCTTCTTCGCCTTGACGGATCAATTCGAACTGAAGATAAACATCCTGCAGCTGTTTTTTATATTCCCTGGCTTTTTCGAGCTCTGCCCGCCACCATCTTATATCATGATTCTGCAGCCGTTCACCCAGTTGTTCCTGTAAAGACTGTCGCAAATCAGTCTGTATCCGCAGGTCTTCCTGGTTTTGTTTATGACGGGATATTTCAAGGTTCAGTCCATCTTGATGCTCCCGCAGTGCTGCCAATTTATCATTATGTTCCTGCAGTTTTTTCTGCCATGATCCGGCTGTATCGCCCATCTGTATGAAAGTACGACTGATGCCGCTGAATTTGGTCAGCAGCGTCTCATCGCGGACATTTTCCTGCAGATAAGCTGTTGCTGCAGCCAGATTTTCTGCGAACTTCTGCTGCTCCTCCCGGGCATCTGCGATCTTTCTCTGCCATTCAAGACAGGCTGCTTCAGCAATATCACCATCCGCCTGCAAATCTTCGATCTGCCTGCCCAATTGCCTGATTAAAAGATCCAAATCCCTTACCTGACGGGCAGTTTCTCCCCCTTTTTTGCGCGATTTCCTGGTATCTTCAAGTTTTTGCATTAATGCCTGCAAAGTCTCGGAAGCCTTAAGCTTTTCTTCTTTCTTGGCCGGGATAATCGCTGCCAGTTGTTCGAGTTCAGCGATTTCTTTCCTGTGCAGTTCGCGCATCGATGCCAGCCGAATGTAGGGGCCATCCAGCCCCATAGCCTGACGCGCCAGCTGCAGCCTTTCTTCATCGGATTGGAATGAGGCCTGTCGTTCAAGAAAATCCTGCCATTGCAACTGAACCACTTTGACCATTTGCTCAATAGCAATGATCCGATCCAGCCAATCCAAGGCTTCATGCAATATCTTTAGCTGTTCCTGACCGGCAGCTTCCTGCTCGGCCTGCATCTGCAGCAATTGCTGCAGTTCCTGCTCTTCCGCTTCACTCATTACCTTTATGTTTTTTGTTTCAGCCTGCAGCAGATCCAGATCCCTTTTCTTTTCGCTGAATCGCTGATGGACGCGGACAGAAATCTCGCTGTAGATTTCCGTACCGGTGATTTGCTCCAGGATAGGTGCTCTTTCATCTGCAGGAGCCTGCAAAAAAGCAGCAAAACCTCCCTGCGCCAGCATCATCGAACGAGTAAACTGCACAAAATCCATACCGGTGATTTGTTCAACTGCTGCGGCCACATCACGAATTCTGTTTTCCAGGATCTGTCCGCTGCGCAGATCGGCAATCTCATGTTTTGGGGTCTGCAGTTCTCCGTCCGCTTTTTTACGGGCACGCTGCTGGCTCCAGTGGCAGCAATACTCGCCACTGCCGGTTTCGAATACGATTTCTGCGAAACAACTGCCGGTATGGCGCGACATGATTTCATTACTGCTTTTATTGACCCTTTCCAGACGCGGTGTACGTCCATATAGGGCCAGACATATGGCATCAAGAATGGTGGTCTTGCCGGCACCGGTCGGCCCGGTAATGGCAAATATTCCATTACTCTGATAGGCAGGGCCGGTAAAATCTATTTCCCACTCCCCAATCAGCGAATTCAGGTTTTGAAAGCGAAGCTTCTTTATGCGCAAACTTAAAAACCCCCTATTCTGCCATCCGGTCAGCCAGATCAAGTTCATTGATTACTTCGTCATAGATTTGTAAAAGCCCGGTACGCTGCTCATCCGGGACTTCGTAGGTATCCATACAGCGTTCGAAGATTTCTCTGGCATCGAGTTCGTTCAGCAGTTCGCCCGAACCGCTCACACTCACTCCCTGATCCCAGATCCGCTGGTTACATACCCGCAAGATCTCCAGTTCGCTGCCTGCAACGGTTGTTTCCAACTGTTCCCGCAGATCACTGATGATTTCTTTTCCTTCATAGACTATTTCCAGCCAGGCTTTTGTCCCGGTCATAATCAATTCATTCAATTGCTGCGCAATTTGTTCCCTGTCGCCGCGAACCCGGCAGAGTTTCTGCCAAAGCGGCACCTCAATTGGCTTCATATCAAATTGCTGCTTGTTCCAATCCAGTTTAATGACCGACTTTAGGCGTCCGGCCTCACCAAATCCCATCGGCAGCGGCGCACCGGCATAGCGAAATTTTTCCTGCCCACCCACCGTCTGAGCGCTGTGGAGATGACCCAACGCCAGATAATCGATATAATCCGGAAAAATATCCACGCCGACATGGGCCAGTGAACCCACATACAATTCTCTGACCCCATCTCCTTCAACCGTTCTGCCACCGGCTGCAAAAAGATGCCCCATGGCAATGATGGGCACCCGGCGTTCCAACTGATCCCTGATATCCGCTGCTCGCCGGCAGATTTGTGTATAGTGATTCATTATGCCTTCCACCAGTTTGCGATCCTTGTCTTCAACCGTCTCGCTGCTCTCCATACTGCGGATATCCCGGTCACGCAGATAGGGTACGGCACAAATGATCAGCTCTGCTTCCCCTTGACTGTCTTTCAATACCAGCACTTCCTCATCGCTGTTCGTACCAATGCTGCCAACGATGTAAATTTGTAAATGACGCAACAAATCACGGGGAGCATCAAGAAAGGAAGGAGAATCATGGTTTCCAGCCACAATCACGACATGACGGCAGGAAGAAGCGGCTACCCGGCATAAAAAGCGGTAATACATCTCCTGGGCACGATTGCTGGGTGCCGTGTTGTCGAAGACATCTCCCGCCACCAACAGAACATCGATTTCTTCCTCTGCCAGGAGCTGCGCCAGCCATTCCAGAAAAGCATCAAATTCTTCATATCTTTTACGTCCATATAAAGAGCGTCCCAGATGCCAATCCGAGGTATGTATTATTTTCATGAAAAAGAGCTCCTTTCCGGCTCGTAAAGGTAAAATTCAACAGCAACTTTGAACTAAAGCTGCCAGTAATCGAAATAAGCTTTAAAATCTATGCCGCATATTTTGGCTGAGGCATATTTGGCATAGATCATCTCTTTTCCTTTCAGCATATCCGGTGCCTTGATGCCATAATCGACAGACATGGATGCTTCGATATAGGCAGCCAGTTGATCGGCTGCGCGTACCATGGCTCCGTCCAGCGGATCGAACTCGTCGCTGAAATATTTTTCACTGAGTATTTCCGAAGGGCATATGAGCGTTTTGCCGTCCACTCTGGCTTTGCTTTGGAACTCATCTTCCAGGAAATAACGTATTTCCTGCTGCCAGGCCCGGGGCAGCAACGGTAAGATTTTCTCCCCGAATTGCTCCTGTTCGATGGTCTTGATCAGTTCTTCCAGTCCAGCCACCGATCGTTTGACCGGAGACACAATATCCCGGGTCAGAACCTCTGGCAAATCATGAAAAAGACCGGTAAAAAAATTATTGTAAATACGTTTTCCGCCGGCCCCTATCTCCAGTGAAAAAAGGTACAAAAGCATGGCAACAATGAGCATATGCCCCAGCACTGACGTTTCCGGTACCCGGGGCGACTGGGCCCATCTTTGCTGAAATCTGAGCTGCCCTACCAGGTCCATGAAATTGCGGCTTTTTTTACCCAGCACGAATTTCTGTACCCCGGCCAGGTCATAGAACTCTTCCACTTCATTGGCAATATTCTGACGGGTTTGCTCCAAACCAAAAAAGCCTGCGTTCATGCGGTCGATAATGGCAAACTCCCAGTTGGTCGCCAGGTAATGAGCCGCCCGCAAAATCCGTTTTTCAAATTTGGCATAATCGGGAGAAAAAAAATATCGGTTCATTTTGGCGAGAAAATCTCCTTTTATACTGGCAACGCTGGTGTTGATCTGGTCGATCACCCAGGTATTGAGTTCATTACTTTTTTCGTCCATCAAACGGTGAAAAACATCCGGCTTAAGATCAGTCAGAATACTGCGCTGCAAAAATTCAAAAATTCCGCCCTCGATCAGATACTGCCAGTCTATCGCAGCTCCGCGGTCATTTTCTTCAGTTTTAGCCAGTACATAGGCAAAAACCATTTTGTGCGCCTGTTTGTCCAATTCACTAAAGCCGGTATGAGGCCTGATATGGTCATTCCAGCGTTGTATACTGGCCGGGCGGAACAACAACTCCAGCATTTCCTTACTGATCATCAATCTGTCCTCCTTGACTTTGGCTTTGAAGTAATATTTCCATACACAATACCTAAATCCTGTCATCGTTGGGGGAATAAATGCATCCAAAAAAGGAGCATCTTTTGCCAGACACTCCCTTCATTTTTATTAATATGAAGCCTACATAATCAAGTTTACCTTTTCAAAACATATTATCATCCTGTAGATACTCACAGTTCTATACCGTATCTTTTCATCCTGCGATAAATCGTATTGCGGGATACTCCCTTGGATTCGGCAATCCTGGTGATATTGCCGCCATAGATTTCCATCAGACGCTTGATTTCCTGCTTTTCTTGCTGGGCCTGCAGAGACTTCTGGTGTTCGCGATACTTGCCGGCACTCTCTACTGCCGTAACAATCTTCCCGGTTTTTTCATGATGACGCTGCTGATCCTGCATGATCT
>JAGFXV010000278.1 GCA_017861475.1 Bacillota bacterium
AAAATTATATACCAAAACCCGCGGATATGATGAAGGGTATAGAAATGCATTTGCGAATTCAGTTATATTTGCAAATACCGGGAATATAGGCGTTCCGTTGATCACGCTGGTTTTTAGCAGCCCTCCGTTTTTAATAAATGGTACCACTCCATTTTTGGATCTGGCTCTTACGGCACAAGTTATGGTATTGGTTGTACAAGATACTGCCATGAATACGCTTGGTTTTTATTTTGCAGGCAAAGCCAATACAAATTGGAAAGAGTCTGTTTTAAAAGTATTAAAAATGCCGCCAATCTATTTTGTGGCTCTGGCTTTTATCTTTAAAGTAGTGCCTTATGATATAACTTCAACTCCTATATGGCCGGCGCTGGAATATGCTAAAAATGCATTGGTCCCCATTGCTCTTATTACCTTGGGGGTGCAGCTATCTCAAACAACCTTTGAATTTAAAAATCTGGATGCTTATATTTCGGCATTTATTAGACTAATGGTCAGCCCCGTAATGGCGCTGCCGGTTATTTATTTGTTGCATCTTGAAGGTATTATCGCCCAGGTAGTGATGATCACCGCAGCCCTACCTACAGCAGTGAATACTGCTCTGATTGCCATGGAATGTGAAAATTACCCCGATTTTGCTTCTCAAGCCGTAATGATTTCTACCCTCGTAGGTGCTTTGAGTTTAGTCCTGGTGATATTTTTAGCGAGATTAATATTTCCGGTTGTATAGCCTCAATACAGTATTAAATAATTAAACAAAGTAATTTGTTGTGCTATAGTTAAGATACCATTTTTCCATTTAATACTAAGTTTGCATAGTACCATACTTAAAATGAATGAGGAGATCAAGTGTCAGAAACAAAGCGTAAAATGATCATATCTGCATTAGCGGTGCTAGGCATAATAATAATCGGTACGCTTGGTTTTGCCTTTTTGGAAGATTGGTCAATATTCAATTCTTTTTGGATGACGGTTGTCAGCATAACCACTACCGGGTATGGAGACCTGATTCCTGCAACCGCAGCGGGCAAAATCTTTACGATGATACTGCTGATATGCGGGATAGGATTAGTGCTGTATGCCATGAGTGTGTTTGTTTCTGCAATCGTAGAAAATCAAATTTCTAAGTTTAAGCAAAGGGATAAAATGATGGATGCGATTAAACACTTGGAAAACCATGTTATTGTTTGCGGAGCCGGTCGGGTTGGGATCAATGCCGCGCATGTACTGAAAAATTATAAAGTACCGTTTGTCCTGATTGATATCAAAGAGGATCTGGCGGAAAAAGCCGCAGAAGAGGGATATCTTATTATGCTGGGCGATGCAACCAGTGATGAGGTGTTAATAAATGCTGGTATCCACCGGGCAAAAGGGATTGTTTGCGCGCTTTCGGAAGATGCCCACAACGTTTTTGGTGTTTTAACAGCCCGGGCATTAAATCCTGGCTTAAAGATTGTGGCTCGAGCAGTTGAACCCGAAACGATACCCAAATTGCATCGGGCAGGTGCCAATAAGGTGATTTCCCCCACCCAAAGCGGGGGTTATCAGATGGCAATGGCGATGATAAAACCGGCAGCGGTTGAAATGGTGAATACTTTGTTTACTTCCAGGCATCTGGAGGTGCAAATCGAAGAAGTGGAAATCGCTGAGAGTTCCAGTATTGCCAATCAACCAATAAATGTGGCTTTCAATCGCGAAGACAATAATGTAATAGTAGTGGCCATGATTCGTGATGAAAAAGTTATTTTGAATCCGCGCAGCAAAGATATTATATTAGCCGGGGATACGCTGGTGCTGATCGGTTCCCGTCAGGATCTTGACGGGATAGATTGCAATTTCAAATAAACCCGCAGCTTTTTTTCTTTTATGACGCTCTGACCCGGATCACAAATATGATCCGGGTTTTTTCAATGTATCGCTAATAGT
This sequence comes from Bacillota bacterium, assembly GCA_017861475.1. Lineage (GTDB taxonomy): Bacteria > Bacillota > Syntrophomonadia > Syntrophomonadales > Syntrophomonadaceae > Syntrophomonas_B. Next base: position 1,924 of record JAGFXV010000278.1, read on the forward strand.
ATAAGATCCAAGGTTTGGATTGGAAAATTAGCCAAAAGTTAAAGATTTGGGGAAAAATCTGGTATTATGAGAATGATGGTTTAAATTTACAGCTTATTCTTTTGGTAATACAAAAAGAAAAGAGGATGTCATCATGATAATTGATATTCACAGCCATTTGGGAGATATATTAAACGATGATGGCGGACAACTGATTTACCGCAAAAATGTTATCATGGATAAGATGTGGGATCCGCAGACTACCAACGAGAACCAGCTTAACCGCTCCTTGGGGCTGGGGGCACTGGCCTATGCCCTAACAGAGTATTGGGCGACCAAAGCCCAGCGAGCCCGTAACTTTACTGCTTCTCTTGAGAACATGCAGCGTTCCCTTGATGATGCATCCGTGGATTACACAGTCTGTCTGCCCATCGCACCTTATGTTACCTTTGATGATTTAACTCAGGCAAGGAAACAGGAGCCCCGCATCCTGCCTTTTACCAGTGTTGATTTTACCCGTGAGCATGATATTGCCGCTCAATTGGCGGAAGACGCCGCCCGCGGAGCGTTAGGGCTGAAACTGCATCCTATCATCCAGTCTACCCGTTTGGATGATTCACGTACCCTGGAAGCGCTGCAGGCTTGTTCTGATTTGAAGATGCCTGTCTTGATCCATAGTGGGGTTTCCAACTACTATATGGGAAAGGAAAAATCCCGCAACGTTCCAACCAACGCGCGTATCACCAATGTTGAAAAGGTTATTCGGGCTTTTCCGGCTGTGAACTTTATCGTGGGCCATGCCGGCCTATTCCAAGTCAATGAGGTATGCCGCCGGATGAAAGGGTTGCCTAATGTTTATGTGGACACCAGTTTTCAATCCCCTGAAGTTATTGTCAAACTTATCAAGGTTTTCGGAGATGACAAGGTCATGTATGCTTCCGACTGGCCCTTCGGCAACCGGCCGCCCCATATCAAAACTGTGAAAGTGGCCTGCAAAGGCAGCCGGGAACTGGAAGACATGCTGTTCTATAAAAATGCCCAGCGTCTACTAAATTTGACTCTCTAAGGCCGACATTTTAATACTGCCTGGTTATTTTAGGCTATTTCTATCAAAAATTTAACAAACCAGATCATGATAATGGCTCGAATTATATTGTGAAACATCAAGGTTCCCGGGACCCGCAAGCAATCTTAGATTGCGTCAGCGGGTCCTTGTTTTTCTGTTCCTTGTTTTCCAAAACCTTCCCCATATTTTATGACGTGTAATTGTCCGGCAGTTGCCCAGTTTTCACGTGGATACTCATCAATTACTACTGTAACCCATTCCGGCTTGACATCCAGGATCTTCACTGCTTCCCGGGTGAAGGCATCCGCCAGTTCCTGCTTCTGAGCAAGGGTTCGGCCTTCAACCATTTTGATATTAATAAATGGCATTCAATCACCTCCAATAACAGATATATTGTTTGTCTCAATATAGCATCATCTTGTGGGCTCAGGAATAGAAAAACATGATTTGTAGATACTAATTGCATTAAAATCTGGAGGTGGATATATCAATGATAAAGGTCTTGAGCGCACCCGGTAAGTATATTCAGGGTCCAGGAGCGCTAAAAGAAGCAGGAAAATATATTGGCCTTTTTGGGTCAAAGGCTCTGGCAATTGTTGACCCGACTGTCTTGAGCCATGCAGAGCAATTTCATTCAGGCAACAAAGAAGTTTCATTTACCATTGAAAAATTCATGGGTGAATGCAGCAAAGTGGAAATAGAACGGTTAAAGAAAGTCGCCGATAAATTAAACGCGGATGTGATCATTG
>JAGFXV010000279.1 GCA_017861475.1 Bacillota bacterium
CTGTGACTGCTGGAGGCCGGATAACTGTCCAAAATGCCGATCCGGTCAATATAATCCTTAAGTCCGATAAATTCCAGGTCAGGATCGTCATTGACCAAATGGAAAAATTCCCTTAGCCATTGTTTGTCTCCCTGCGGATCTTTGCTCCATTGGCCCATCTTTTCAGCATCTTCGAAAATGACCAAAATCGGACTTATTTCCCGACCATACTGAATGGCCAGCTTATACGCCTGCTCAAGAGTATCTTTGATATAAAAATAATAATGAGCAGGTTTAATCTGGACTCTGTCATCTGCAGTAAACGAATTTCTTTTTAGCAACTGATAACGGAACTGCGTATGTACAGGTACAGCCTGAAATATTTGTCCGCTTATCTCATCCTGCAGTCCGAAATACAGCATCTCATCAGGAATATGGGAAATGGTAGTCAATGAAACGGGATCTTTGAAACCAAAATGTTTTAAGCAATAATCTGCCAACCCTCCCGGTTTGGAGTAGTAGGGCTGATAAAACGTTTCCGCGTCCAGATAATAAACCGGAGGTGCGCCAATCAAATGTGCGGCCTGGGTAAGCTGGCTCAAAAGTAACTCCCCGCATTCACGTTCCACCAAGTGGATGCCCTGCCAGTCCTGCACTTTGACATCAAATAGTTCGCTGCACAGTTCATCATATTTTTGTAACTGATATAGACAATCATCAATACGGGAACTGAGCTGAATAAAAGGTTCGTCAGCCAATCCTCCGATAAGACCGATTTTTTTGGTTATCAACAACTCTTTTATATCGCGCAGAAAGGTTGGCTTTTGTTCCCGAAACCAGTACAGGAAGGGACCTGAAAAGTGCAGGTTAATAAAAAACTTTTCCATATCGACAGATTCCTGCAGCAATTCCAGCCAGGGCTGATAGGAGTTAATGAACGCTTCTTCGCGTGTCTTATGGAGTTGAAAATGCGGTTGATGAAAATGTGGACAAAAGGCGATATAACCTTTCACAGAATACCTCCTGATATGGCTTATTTCAGAAATGAGAGAAAGTCATCTTCAAATTCAACATTTTTCAGCCAATCAGTAAAATTGGGGCTGAAGTTTTCATCCCGGATTGCATTGATCAATCGCAGGAATTTGGCATAGTGTTCAAAGAATCGCTTCATAGCGTAATCACGGGTCAAATTGTTGGTAACCATAAATAACCAGTCGCTGCTTTCAATAAGGATCAATTCTCTTAAAGCCTGCGCCAGAGAACGCATTTTGATATCACTGTTGATGGAGCTTTTGTCCAATTCATCAAATTCGCTGCTGGCTTGTCTTATAATATCCCACATCCATTGGGTTTCTTTGTTCTCCCAAATATAGTGCTTGCCGCCCATGCCCCAGGAAGATTCAAATACCTGTGCCTCGGAAGAAGGTAAATTAATTTCTGCCGGTAAAATAAAATTCAATTCATTGCTTAAAGCAATACCACGTACGACTTCTTCCAGCCATTCGATTCCTTCCCACCACCAGTGGCCAAACAGTTCAGTATCATAGCAGCCGACGATGAGCGGTTCATCATAACCCAAATTGACAGCCTCGCGGCCGGTATTTCTGATGCTGTTCAAAAAATGTCGGGCGTGTTGCCGGGCCTTTTGTCCGGCCTGTTCAGGTTCATAAGGTAATTTGGCTCCGTTGCTGCGATCCGTTATGCGCCAGTATTTAAAACCAGAGCGCGGCGATTCGCGATGAAATTCGCGGTAATCCTTGTCGCCCGGGTAACCATAATCAGCTGACCAGACCTGCTGACTTATCATGGCATTCCTGCCTAAAACCATAATGTTTTTATCTTTTATTTTATAGGGACGATAGGTGCTGAGTCCGGTATTGGCAAATGTTTCATCATGCCAAATCAATTCCGGCGCCATCAGACTTGAGTCTCCCAGAGGTTTTCCGCCTTCCACCGCATGACTGTCAACATAAAAATATTTGAGGCCATTATTGATCAATAGATCTTCAATTCCTTGGAAATAACCGCATTCAGGCAACCAAAAACCTTCCGGTTCGCAGGAAAAGTGTTTTTCGTATGTTTTAATTCCCCAATAAATTTGATGCTGTAAACTTTTGCGGTCCAGCAACGGCAGATAAGCGTGGCTTGCGGCTGTTGCTAAAATCTCTACTTCTCTGTTATTTTTCAATTCATTGAATACATTGACCAGGTTACTATCCAATTCCAGCGTGAAGTCGCGTCTTATATCCCGGTAAAAGCGGTAATAAAAAGATGCCAGTGAAGCCATATTGGGTTCGGCAACTGACATATAATAACGTTCATCTTCGGCTGCTTTATTTTCACGTTCACGTAAATATGTCAAAAATTCCTTTTGTATATAGCTGGAACTCAATTGATCGAGTAAAGGCGGACTGAGGCTTAATGTAACCGGGGCACGTAATCCTTCATCTCTTAATCGTAACCAGGTGCGCAGGAAAGGAATGTATGTTTCTGCCATGGCTTCGAAAAGCCATACTTCACCAAAAGGCCATCTCCCCTGCCTTTTCACAAAAGGAATATGACTGTGCAGCACCAGCATTATATTGGAATTCAAAGGCTACACTTCCTTACATATATTAACCGACATCACTTTGACCGGTTCTGTTAACTTTGATTCGAGTGATGACCTCTTCATAAATATCAATGGTACTGCGGGCAATGATCTGCCAGTTATAAACTGATTTAACCAGTTCCGCTGCATTGGCAGCAAGCTGTCCTGCAAATTGGTCATCGGACAATATTTCAATAATAGCTTCCGCCAGTTTGGATTCGTGACCGGGAGGTACTTTCAGACCGGTTTGACGATGAGCAACAATTTCTGAAAGACCGCCAACTTCACTAACAATCACGGGCGTGTTTGTAGTCATGGCTTCCAGTGCAACAATCCCGAACGGTTCATACAAACTCGGAAAAACAGCAACTTTGGCCTGGTTATAGACATAATTTCTTTCTTTGTCACGTAAAAATCCGGTAAATACTACTCGTTCGCTGATACCCAGCTTCTGTGCCCGTTGTTCAAGAATTCTCTTTTGGGGTCCACGACCTCCGATATATAATCTGGCTTCCGGAATATTTTCCAAAACCCGTTGAAAACAATTTAAAAGTTGCCATACGCCTTTTTCGGGTACCAGCCGCCCCATAAATACCAGAGCTTTTTCCCGGGGATCAAAATTCACCTGGGGATCTTCGGGTAATTCCATAAATTGTTCAGGTTCGACTCCATTGGGGATGATTTTTACCCCCGAACGATGTACGCCAAAAAGCGAACAGATTTCATCCTGCATATATTGGCTGCAGCAGATGATCTGATTGGCTTCCAGAGCCAGATTTTTTTCAATTTCATTGATTTCCCGCTGGGTCCGATTATGCAGCCCTAAATTGCGTCCGTATTCGGTTGCATGAATCGTCGTAACAAGAGGTATACTGAAGATTTTGGAAACTGATCTGCCGGCATACGCGACCATCCAGTCATGGGCATGGACAAGATCAAAACCGCCTATTTGTGAATTAAGACGAACTGCTTCACGGATGGCTTCGCTGTTGAAAGTAAATGTCCATGCTTTAAAATCATCAGCAGATGCTTCACAGGTGGGATACCCTACCCGGTGGATATACACACCGGCCAGCGTTTCATTATCCGGATAATCTTTTACCCGCGGGGTGATAATATGTACTTCGACGTTCTGCATAACCAGA